>JBBSVL010000057.1:0-11304 GCA_038233595.1 Propionibacteriales bacterium
GAACCCCACCCGACACAGCCGAATCTGGGGGTGGTGGCGCAGCAGCGCTTATCCCGTATGCCCTGTCCGGATGCGTGACCGGTGACGGGGCGGCGAATGAGACGCACCTGCGCCTCCTCTGCGCGGGGTTGGCACCGTCACTGTTGAGCCCTGCTGCGCACTCCACGCCCAGCCGGTAGCGACGTCCCCGGGGCAGCAGCGGTGGTTCCCGCGGTGCTGGTGAGCGGCGATGATGGACCGGTGAGCGAGCCGGTACGGGTGCCCGAGGGCTACCCCGAGTTCCTCGCTCGGCTCAAGGACCAGGTCACCGCCGCCCGCCAGCACGCCACCCGGGTCGTGAACACCGCGCTGATCGCCTTGTACTGGGACATCGGGTCGGCGATCCTGGACCGCCAGGACACCCAGGGGTGGGGTGCCACCGTCGTCGACCACCTCGCTAACGACCTGCAGACGGCGTTCCCCGACATGCGCGGGTTCTCCCGCAGCAACCTCTACACGATGCGCAGGCTCGCCCGCACCTGGCCACGGCAGGCAATCGTCCAACAGGCTGTTGGACAACTTCCCTGGGGCCACGTCACGGTCCTGCTCGACAAGCTCACCACCGACACCGACCGCGAGTTCTACGCCACCGCCGCCGTTGAGCACGGGTGGTCGCGCAACGTGCTGACCCACCACATCGCGACCAGCCTGCGCACCCGCATCGGCGCCGCCCCCTCGAACTTCTCAGACCAGTTACCCGCACCGGACTCCGACCTCGCCCGCCAGCTCGTCCGCGACCCTTACATCTTCGACTTCCTCAACATCACCACCCGCGTCGCCGAGCGCGACCTCGAGGACGCCCTCATGGCCCGGCTGCAACGGTTCCTGCTCGAGCTTGGTCACGGCTTCGCCTTCGTCGGCCGCCAGTACCGCTTCACCGTCGACGGCCAGGACTTCGCGATAGACCTGCTGTTCTTCAACTACACCCAGTCCCGGTTCGTCGTCATCGAGCTCAAGGTAGGCGGCTTCAAACCCGCCTACCTCGGCCAGCTTGGCTTCTACGTCGCCTGGGTCGACGACAACCTCCGCGACCCCGACCGCCACTCCCCCACCATCGGGATCGTCATCTGCGCCGGCGGCGCGGACAACGTGATCCGGTACTCCTTGGCTGGGGCCACCGCACCGCTGGCCGTGGCCAGCTTCACCTACGACGGTCTGCCCCAGACCCTGCGCGAGCTGCTGCCCACCGACACCGAGCTCGCCGCCGCTCTCACCGACACCGGCGCCGCGCCTGGCACCGTCGACACGTCAGGCGGTGGCGGAAGAACACCCCGCGGTCCCGGGGCCGCCGAGTCCTGCTGACCGGGTGCGGTGTGCCGCTCAACCTTCTCGGAGCCCACCCCGCGAATGTCGCAGCGCGCTGACACCGGGCTCACCACTGACCCGCTGCGCGAGGTCCTCAGCGATCAATGTGCCGGGCAGACCAACTCAGGGGCGGTGGACCACCCGGCGGCCACCAACCACCGCCGGGCCGGGTAGGCCACCGACCCAGGGGCACTGTCCTCGGCGAGGGCCCCGGTGATGATGGGTCCGTCCCCACAGCGGGTGCATTCCACGTCGACCACCGCACCCCTGGGGTGACACGCCAGGCAGTGCCGGGCCTCCACGACTGCGCCGGGGACGCTGGGGTCGGGGTGCAACCACCGCACCGCGAGGTCAGCCCGTAGCGCGGCGGCCTCCCCCCTGGTGCTCGGCTCGAGCCCGCACGACGGACACGCCCGGGCAGCGGCGCAAGCAGCGCTCACGCTGAGGGCCGGCTCCGCCGACGCGGGCGCTGGCGTCAGGGCGGACGACGCGGTCGCCTTGATTGCGGGTTGGGTCTTGAGGTGCCGGTACAGCGTCGTCCGACTGACACCGAGGACCTCGGCGACCTCGGTCAGCGGGGTGCCGGCGGTGACCATCCGCTGGGCCTGTTTCGTCCTGGCCGCGGTCATCACCGTCGGCCGGCCCCCGACCCGCCCGCGACGGCGGGCCGCGGCGAGCCCGGCCATCGTGCGTTCGCGGATGAGGTCGCGCTCGAACTCCGCGAGGGAGCCGAAGATGTGGAACACGAGGCGCCCGCCGGGGGTGGTGGTGTCGATGTTCTCCTGCAGCGAGCGGAACCCGATGCCGCGGTCGGCGAGTCCGCGCACGGTCTCGATGAGGTGCGGCAGCGACCGGCCGAGGCGGTCCAGGCGCCACACGACCAGGGTGTCTCCCGGGCGGAGCGCGTCCATCACCGCGGCGAGCTCGGGGCGGTCGGTGACCGCACCCGAGGCGGTGTCGGTCCAGGACCGGAAGCACCCCGCGGCGCTGAGCGCGTCGTGCTGCAGCGCAGCGTCCTGCTCGAGGGTCGAGACCCTCGCGTACCCCAGCAGCTCGCCCACGAGGATGCACTGTTCCACAACTCAACGCGAACACGATCAGCGACACAGACGTTTCGGGCACCAGTTCTGCACCCACCACTCCCCCGGCCCGCCGGGAGGTCCGTTTCGGGTGGGGGCGTGTTCCACAACCGAGCGAATTAGACGCACCACGGGTTTTTGCCGTGGCTCGGCAAGGTCGACACACCGACGTAGAGCTGACGCCAAGTAATTTGCCAAGCAGTTCTCCGTCAGCCTGAGCCAATGACGGACGCGGTGGCGACCACGACGGTGAGCGCAGCCAATCCGACAATTGGCACGCCACAGGTCTTGCCGCGTCATCGCTCCTGGCTGTACCATGGAACAGTTCGTTGGTTGAGGGCGCCAGTGGCTCCAGGACAGTTCTGGGGCTCAGCGGGCGTTCTCGGTCTGCTACTCATCCTCAGCGTCGTGCGCCTGCTCAGTGAAAGGCCTCTGCTCCGCAAGGGCCGGAAACGCGCATGGTGCATACCAATGAGGAGGTGGTCGCCTATGAGAGGTGGAAAGCACCGCAAGACTCAAGGCAAGGTCGATCGTACAAGCAGGACGGTAAAGCAGTACTTCGCAGAATCGGTCTGGGCGTACGGCGTTGGGGTCGTAGCGGCCAACTGGACGCCCTGAGCCAACGAATTTGCAACGGGCGACGCACACCAGTGCGTCGCCCGTTGCCGTTCAGCGATGCATTCATTAGTCACGTACCTTATGTTATCGAGTTGACCGCGTCGGCTAACTGGTTAACAGAAGTTACTTTCCTGATGGTCGGAAGAGTTCCGAGTGGACACCTCGACATGCCATTCGGCCCGCGCTACAAGTTCGTCGAATGTAAGCAATTCGGGCTCGTGCAGGTTTCTTCGAAACAGTTCGAAACTGCGAAATTTGTCTTGAAGCGGCCCGCCGCTCTCGCCAATTATTTCTTGGAGACAACCGATTACTACGAAGGACCGAGGCCTGAGGATGAATGCGCCATCGCTGAGCAATTCTCCGTCCGGCCCCTTGTCGCGGATGTAATCGCCTAGTTCCAGACTAGCAAGATGCGAGGTTTGTTGAGCCTGCGCGACAGCCGCCAAAAGTTCGGTAGACGGGTTCCAGGTGCCCGATCTAAACGTTTGCCCGATTAGGGGGGTGTGGTGATGCTTGATCTCAGCAAAGACAAGCGACTCTATTATACCCTTTGTACGCAGGAGCGCGTCGGGCCGCTTACCCACGCCTTTGATGCTCCGGCCCACAACCGTCTGCTCTAGCTTGCCAGGCGCCCACTCTGTCAAGAGTTGACCGCCAAGTGCAATTCCAAGCACCCAAGGATTTGCCTCTAGCAATCCCTGCCACGCCTTTTCCGGTCCCCCGGCTGCGCTGTTTGCCGCTGCAAACGTGTCGGAATCATCGATCCAGCTGCGCATGGTGGCGGCAACTTGGCGCCGGTGCTCGAGCGCGACAACGTCGGTTGCGTTGACATCACTCTCGATTAGCGCCCGCACCCGGTCTTCATTTCCCGCGTAAACACGCGAAATCGCGGAAGGATCCGAGAATACGTCTTGTAATAGCCGGTCGTCAACGTGGACGGTTGCATCTCCTTGAATTTGTATAACGTGGACGGCTCGAAGCGTTTCCAGTAGCGCCGAGGCCTGCTCGCGGTCGAGTTCAAGTATGGTCTCAAGACGCGACATATCCCCTGACGTGGGGACCTTCTGAATTCGTAGTTTACGTACAATACCCGCCTCGCGCGCTACTTGGAGTTCAAGTTGCTTGCGGCCACCCGGGGTTTTATATACCACGTTCTTGACCCATTCCCACTCGTCACGATCTTCGGTCGCCAACTCGTCGAATACGCGATGTATGTACCTCGCGGGGTAACCCCTGTCGCGGCCGAAAGTGAGTGGAAAACTTCGACTCACGTATGTTCGCGTCGGCAATCGCCCCTCCGCGTAGGTGACGGCGTTCGGCTCGTGCTGATTGAAGGGATCCCCTAGCGACACGCGGCCCTCGCCATCATAATCGGACTTCTGGACAGACTGCAGTCAAACTTGAACTAACTTGCACTGGGTCTAATACTTGATGTCAGTAGTGCTGCTCGACGTAGGCGTAGGACCGGTCAAACAGGTCGCCGTCGTGCTGCAGTCCGTTGACCTTGAGGGTCTTGCGCAGGGCGAGGCGGACGTCGCGGATGGAGGCTGGTTTGGACACCCAGCCGGGGTGGCAGACCTGCTTGGCGATGGCGTCGACCTGCTCGACGATGCGCCCGATGAGGACGGGGGTATCCGCGGGGGCGTACTCCTGGAAGATCTGGGTCAGGGCGCCGACGTGGGGGTCGGTCAGCGGGGGTAGCGCGTCGAGCCCGTCGCGCCCTCCCCGGTCCTCGGCTTTCTCGGCGACGGTGATGTCGCGGGCGGCGACGAGCAGGTCCCGCAGCCAGTCCAGCGCGACCTGGGCCTGGCCGATGGCCCGCTCGCGGAGCTGGTCGAGCCGCTCAGCGAGGGAGCGCCACACGTCGTGGTCACCGGTGGCGCCGTCGATGCGGGCCTGCAGCCGCTTGGTGATGGAGTCCAGCACCTGCTGGGCGCTGCGGTCGGCCACCTCACCCTGGATGGTGGCGAACTCCGGGTCGGCCAGCAGGGCCTGGATGGTCCCGGCGTCCGCGACGACGGCCTCTTTGGCTGAGCTGGTGACGGTGACCGGGCCGATGTGGGAGTGGACCATGGCCAGGGTCTTCGCCCCGAGCCGGTGCCACAGCAGGTCGAGCTCGGCCGACGGCGGCTTGACGTTCTCGTAGACCTTGGCGAGGAACTCGTAGTCGTCGCGGTGCGGGGTGAGGCGCTCGTGCGGTGACGCGGTCTCCCAGATGCCCTCGAGGAGGCCGAAGCGGACCGCGAACCGGTCGCGGGCAGCGGCGGTGGGCAGGCGCTCGTTCGCTGCCTGGAGGACCTCGTAGCCCGGTTTGGTCCGGTCGATGCCGTTGAACAGGTCCAACACGGGTGGCAGCTCGGCCTCGAAGGTGTCGATGAGTCCGTCGAGCTCGATGTGGCGGCGCGCGGCGTCGGGGTCGGGGTCGGCGGGCACCATCGCCCGTGCGTAGCCATCGCCGAGGCCGACGTAGTCAACGACGAGCCCGTGGGTCTTGGGCTGCCCGGACACCGGGTGGTTCCAGGTGCGGTTGGTGCGGGTGATGGTCTGGAACAGGGTGTGCAGCTTCAGCGGCTTGTCGAGGTAGAGCACGCCCTCGATGGGGGCGTCGAAGCCGGTGCCGAGCTTGCTGGTAACGACGAGGAACTTCAGCCGGTCGCCAAAGGTGCGGAACCGGTCGAGCAGCCGGGCCTCCTGCTCGTCGGTCAGCTTGTAGGGCAGGTAAGACTGGGGGTCCTTCGGCTGCACGCTCATGACGACCGCGACCTCGTCGGCCTCAGCTGGGTCGAGCCCGGCCTCAACGGCCCGGGCCTGCAGCAGGGTGGTGAGTTGCTCGGCGTACAACACGCACAGGTTCCGGTCGGCCACGACGATCTGGGCCTTGAGCCCTAGCGGGTCGACGGTGGCGTAGAAGTGGTGCAGCAGGTCGGCGCTGACCTTGGCGATACGTTCGGGGTTGGCGAAGAACGTGGCCACCCGTCCGACCTTGCGGGTGAGGTACTCCCGCTCCTCTTCACTGAGCCCTTCCTCCTCGAGCATGCCGTCGAACTCTTCGTCGAGGGCGGCCTTGTCGAGCTGGAACTCCACGAGCCGGGCGGCGACGTGGATGGGCACCGTCATGCCGTCGGCGATGGACCGGTCCGAGGTGTAGGAGTGCAGGGTGCGGTCCGGGTCGTCGGGGTGCCCGAACAGGTCGTAGGTGTTCTTGTCCAGCGTCGCGATGGGGGTGCCGGTGAGGCCGAAGAACGTGGCGTTGGGCAGCGCCGCCCGCATGGCCTGCCCGAGGCCGCCCTCCTGGGTGCGGTGGGCCTCGTCGATGAGGACGATGACGTTGTCGCGTTCGGACAGCAGCCCGGCGCCGGCGAACTTGTGGACCGTGGTGAAGATGATGCCGCGCCGGTCACCGCTGAGCAGGGCCCGCAGCGCCGGCGCGCTGGTCGGGACGGTGAGGCGTGGCATCCCGGTGGAGCGGAACTGGGCGTAGGTCTGCTCGACGAGCTGGACCCGATCGGCCACGAGAACGACGGTCGGGTTGTGCAGGGCCTCGTCGCGCATGAGCTGGGCGGCGGCGAACGTCATGGCGAGGGTCTTCCCGGAGCCCTGCGTGTGGAAGATCAGCCCGCGGTTGCGCTCACCGGTCCGGACGCGATCCAGAATGAGCGTGACGGCCTCGTACTGCGGGTAGCGGGCGAGGATCTTGATCAGGACGGGCACGCCGGACGCGGTCTGGGTCGTCTCGAACGCGGAGAACCCGGACAGCATGTCGAGCAGGGTCCGCCGGGACAGCAGGGTGTCGACGCTGCGGCCGACCCGGTCCCAGCCGTACTGCCCGGGCGGGGCGTCGGAGACGTCCCAGGACTGCCAGTGCTGCAGCGGGGTCCTGACCCCGGCGTAGCGGAGCTCCTTGCCCTCGGTCGCGAACGACAGCACGTTGGGGGCGAAGAAGGGCCGGTGGGCTGGCTCGTACGTGTCGTGGATGTCCTTGGCGGCGTGGACCCACGACACCCCGGAGGTGGCGGAGTCCTTCGTCTCGCCGACCGCGACCGGGATGCCGTTGACCCACAGGACGATGTCGAAGCGGGACTTGTGCGACCCGGCCCCGAAGGTCACTTCGTCGGAGACGACGTACGTGTTGCGGGTCAGGTCGTCGAAGTCGATGAGGTGGACGGGTTCGCTGCGGTTGTGACCGGTGAAGTCGTGGGAGTGCAGCCCGCGCAGCCACGTGGTGAACCGCTGGTTGGTCTCTACGAGGCCGTCGTGCACCGCGGACAGGGACAGGGTGCGCAGCTGCACCAACAGCTGCCGCGCCCGTTCCGGGTCTTCGCTGGCCTGCGGGTTCAACCGGGCCAGGGCGGCGAGGAGGTCGGTCTCGAGAAACACGTCTTCGTGGGCGCGGGGCAGCTGCGAGCCGGGGACGTGCTGCCAGCCCTGGTTGACCAGCCGGGCGACGACGAACGCCTGGGTGGTGGTGGACTCGTTCAGCTTGTTCCCCGGCAAGCCCGTCACCTTGCCAGCATCTGGTCGTAAGTGTCCGAGATGTCATGCTCGCCGGACAGCAGCGCAGCAAGTAGGTCGGTGCGGAGGGAAGCCAGGCTTCGCACGTGCGCGTCGGCTGCCCGGAGCCGCGCCTCGGCAGCACCCAGAAGCTGCACGACTCGTGGCCATTCACTGAACTCTGGCACCTCGACTACTGCGTCCATGAGACGTCGCCGGTTCAGAGTGCGGTTTCGCCCTGCGCCGCCTGGGGAACAGTTCTGCAGCAGCGCTTGACCCCGCCGAGTACGAAAGAACGACGCTATAAAGTGCTCCCCGCCGTCCGCCGTCGCTGCGTAGTTCGGGAACCGGTGGGAACCGATCTTTCCGTCAACGTCAGGTCCCAAGACCGTGACAGCGCCTTCCCAGGCGAAGACGATGTTGAAACAGAGTGCGCCGGGGTGCATCCGCATGACCTTCTTGTCGCCCAGTTGCTCACCGGTGACCAGTTCCTTGTCGAAAGAACCTCGCCCGTGCGAACGGAGTCCAATCTGAGCGTAGGTCGCAGCCGGTTCAACACGAACCGGCACATGCAGCGGCGTCAAGACGTCGCCGAGGCGCACAGCTTGTCCGCCCTCACACAGGTGTTCTCGTAGCGCCTCCACCCCATCCTGAGCCCTGTCAGCGACCGCCCGAGCCGCGTCGAGGGTCAGGTCCAGCGCTCCGACGAGATCGACGACCTGGTGCTGCCGCGAGAGCGTGGGAAAGTCCACCGGGACGCCTGCGAGCGCGCGTAGCGATAAGGAAACGTTGGCCGTGCCCTTCATGCGCGTCACGATGAGGTCATCACGACGATGGTGCAAGTACAGCCAAAGCCAGCGCATATCCACGCCGCCGCCTGGCTTGGGGGTGCAGGCCGCCACGATGTTGGCGACTGCGAAGCGACCAGACGCGTAGTGCACCCGCTTCAAGGACGCGTGCCCATGACCGGTGGACGACACCAGTGGCACGCATACAGCTTCGCCGTCGAACTGGTAAGTGGCGGAGGACAAGGGCTGCGGACCGGTCACGATCAGGGGGTAGGGGCCCGGGGGTGTCTTGCGCGTGGCAGAGGTGCCCTTGGTCAGGTTGCAGACGTCCCCCAGCGCCCTCGTGTGCCACCCCTCACGCACAGAAGCCTGCCAGCTTCAACTTCCGGTCCAGTTCGACCTCCGCTGCTCGAAGGGCAGCTCGCGCCTCGTTGTACCCGACCAAGGCGGCCTCGACGTCGACCTCGGCAGCCTGCTCGATCTGGATGTACCGGCCGATGTTGAGGTCGAAGTTGTTCGCCTGGACCTCGGCCAGCTCAACGAGGCGTAGGTGCAAACCGCCGGCGCCATTCCGGTCCTCGCCGAGCTTGTAGGCGACGTCGATCACCTCGACGTCCTCCTCCGACATGACGTTCTGATTGGTGCCGGGCTGGTACCGCGAAGAGGCGTCGATGAAAAGTACTTTGCCCGCTCGACCCGACTCCTTCTGGGCGCGGAAGATAAGCAGGCACACCGGGATGGTCGTGGAGTAGAAGAGGTTCCGGGGAAGTCCAATGACGGCCTCAAGGAGGTCCTTCTCGACCAGGCACTGCCGGATGGCGGCCTCCTTGCCGCCACGGAACAGCACCCCGTGGGGCATGACGACCCCGACCCGGCCGACGTCGGGGTCCATCGTGGCGAGCATGTGCTGGATCCAGGCGTAGTCGCCGTTGTTCGCCGGCGGAACCCCGCAGACAACACGGCCATACGGGTCCTTGGCCCACGTTGCCGCCCCCCAGTTCTGCAGAGAGAAAGGGGGGTTTGCGATGGTGCAGGACAACTTTCTCAGTGCGGCCCCGTCGAGGAGCTTCGGCTCTCGGAACGTGTCGCCGCGGACGATGGTGAAATCCTCCAGGCCGTGCAAGTACAGGTTCATCTTCGCGATGGCGGCGGTGGTGAGGTTGATCTCCTGCCCGTACAGGGTGAGGGTGCGCGGGTCGCCGCCGGCGGCCCGGACGGCGTTGACCGTCTCCACGAGCATGCCGGCGCTTCCGCAAGCGGGGTCCCCGACCGACTCCCCAGGCTGCGGGTCGAGGATCCGCACCAGCAGGTGCACGACGTGACGTGGGGTGAAGAACTCCCCGGCCTTCTTCCCGGAGGCCTCCGCGAACTCGCGGAGCAGGTACTCGTAGGCGGACCCAAGCATGTCGCCGCTGACGTGAGCGGGATCGAGCCGGACCTCGTGGAAGGTGTCCAACAGCGCCGCCAGCGCGGTCTCGGGCAGCCGGTCCTTGTTGGCCCAGTTCACGTCGCCGAACACCCCGACCAGGTTGGGGTTCGTCTGCTGTAGCCGGTGAAACGCGTCGGCAAGCCTCGACCCCACGTTCACGGCGGTGTTCCGGACGTCCGTCCAGGCAGACCCCGGTGGCACGACGAACGGTTGGTAGTCGGCCTCGATGGCGTAGGTCAGATCGCCGCCGAAGTCCGCGACGGCCCGGGCGTGGTGGAAGTCGTGGGTGTCGCAGATCCACTTGTAGAACATCACGGGGAAGACGTAGGCCTTGAAATCACCCGGGTCGACCGGCCCGCGCAGGGAGTTCGCCGCCCTCCACAAGGTGGCCTCCAGCTGCTGCTGGGACATCTGAATGGGTGGCCCGACCTCGGTCGTCACAACGTCTCCCCCGCTTACGCGTTCAGCGCTTCATGGGCGGCGACACCCACAACTCCTGGACGGTCACCGTAACCGGAACGCGTGCAACGGCCTGGTGCCCTTCATCTGCATGGCAGCGGCCGAACCAAGAACGGGTCGCGAGCACTCTCCGCCGCGGCCGCGCGGATCATCACGGCCGTCGCCGACCCGCGCTGACCTGAACCGTGTATCAAAACTCATGTTTCATAACAAAACATGTGTCTAAAACGAAGGTTTTTGCACAGTCCCACAGAGTGGTGGTCCGGCTCTGCAGGCCGCGGAGCTGACTGTGACGCACCGGGCCTCGGCGACTGCGACGATGGATGTAGGCCGGTTCGTGGCGCTTCGCCGCAACACCACCGGACCAGCAGGCGACGTGGGCGAACTTCGTAGGGGGCAATCGTGAACGAGGACCAGCACGACCACGAGGACGCCGTGGCGGCGACGTTGGCTGACCTGCGGGCGTTGGGTTCCTCGCCTGTGGCGGTGGTGCCCCCACCGGAGGTGGTTGCCCGCATCGAGGCCACGCTGGCCGCGCTCGCCGCCGGCGGGGCCGACGTGCCCGCCCCGGTTCCCGACGCCGGTCGGTGAGCAGCGAGCGCCCGGCGGTGGTCCGTGCACCGCGTGGTGGTCGTGGTCGCGTCCGTTCGGAGGCCTCGGCCGCGCACTTTCAGCCGGGTCTGGCGGCGCTGCGGGCCTACCTCGCCGATCACGGTCACGCCCACCCGCCGACCCGGCTGGTCGTGGACGGTCTCGAGCTGGGCCGGTGGGTGTCGAGCCAGCGTTCCCGGTACCGGGCGGGCACCATCGGCATCGAGCAGGTCGCAGCGCTGGAAGCCCTGCCGGGGTGGTCGTGGGGACGCACCCAGCAGAGCCGCTTCGACGAGGGCCTGGCGCACCTGCGCACCTACCTGGCCGAGCACGGCAGCGCCGCGGTCGGCGGTGACCACACCACCGCCGACGGGTTCGCCCTCGGCGCCTGGGCGAAACGACGCCGGCAGTCCGAGGTCGACGGGGAGCTCCGCCCGGAGTGGGCGGTCACCCTGCAGGCCCTGCCCGGTTGGTACTGGACACGCACGGGCACCGGGCGGTTCGC
>JBBSVL010000058.1:0-11064 GCA_038233595.1 Propionibacteriales bacterium
CAGCGGCCGGAGGGATCGCTCGGGATCGGCGAGCGGCCCGGGTGCCGGACCAGCGGCCGGAGGGATCGCTCGGGATCGGCGAGCGGCCCGGGTGCCGGACCAGCGGCCGGAGGGATCGGCTCGTGCCGGACCAGCGGTCCGTGCCGGACCAGCGGGGAGCCGGACCAGCGGTCCGGGTGCGGGACCGGCGGCTAGGGTGCCGCCCATGGCCGTCCACCTGACCCGCATCTACACCAGGACCGGCGACGACGGGACGACGGCGCTCGGCGACCTGAACCGGGTCGCCAAGACAGCCCCGCGACTGGCCGCGTACGCCGACGTCGACGAGGCCAACAGCACGCTCGGCGTCGTACTCGCCCTCGGAAGGTGCGAACCTGACATCGCCGCGCTGTTGCGAGGCATCCAGAACGAGCTGTTCGACCTCGGCGCGGACCTGTCCACGCCGATCGCCGCCGACCCGAAGTACCCCCCGCTGCGGGTCACCGCGGACTACACCGCGCGGCTGGAGAGCGCCTGCGACAGCTACAACGCACGGCTCGAGAAGCTGTCGAGCTTCATCCTGCCGGGCGGAACGCCTGCGGCGGCGCTGCTCCATGTGTCCCGCACGGTCGTACGCCGGGCCGAGCGCTCCACCTGGGCCCTGCTCGCGGCCGAACCCGAGACCACCGGCACCGAGCCGGCCCGCTACCTCAACCGGCTGTCGGACCTGCTGTTCATTCTCGCCCGAGTGGCGAACCCCGGCGGCGACGTGCTGTGGCAGCCGGGCAGCAGCCGGCCCGCGAGCAGCTAGGTCGACTGGCCCGCCGCTGCCAGGCGGCTCTGCGCCCGAGCCTCCGCGTCGACGTCGTTCTCACTGCGCGCCCGCTCCAGCGCGCTCTGCGCGCGGCTGACGTCGATGTCGTCCTTCAACTCGGCCACCTCGGCCAGCACGGTCACGCCCTCGTCGGTCACCGACAGGAAGCCACCGTGGACGGCGGCCACGATGTCGCCGCCACCGGGCTGCGAGATGCGGACGGTCGCGCCGGGCGCGAGCTCGCCGAGCAACGGGGTGTGACCGGGCAGGATCCCGATCTCGCCCTCGGTCGTGCGGGCGTTGACCTCGGTGGCCTCCCCGCTCCAGATCTCGCGCTCGACTGAGACCAGCTCGACATGCAGCTCCGCCACTTCAACTCCTCGTCAGGAAACAGACCGGTCTAGCCCTCGAGCCCCTTGGCCTTCTCCTCGACATCCTCCAGACCGCCGCAGAGAAAGAAGGCCTGCTCGGGGACGTCGTCGTATTCGCCCCGGGTGAGCTTCTCGAACGCGTCGATCGTCTCCTCCAGCGGCACGAACTTGCCAGACTGGCCGGTGAACTGCTCGGCCACGAAGAACGGCTGTGACAGGAAGCGCTGGATGCGCCGAGCCCGGTTGACCAGGACCTTGTCCTCCTCGGAGAGCTCGTCGAGGCCGAGAATGGCGATGATGTCCTGCAGGTCCTTGTAGCGCTGGAGGATCCGCTGCACCTCGCGGGCGACGTTGTAGTGCCGCTCGCCGATGTACTTCGGGTCCAGGATGCGCGACGTCGAGTCGAGTGGGTCGACCGCCGGGTAGATGCCGAGCTCGGAGATGGCGCGGTCGAGCACCGTCGTCGCGTCCAGGTGGGTGAACGTGGTGTGCGGTGCCGGGTCGGTGATGTCGTCGGCGGGGACGTAGATCGCCTGCAGCGACGTGATCGAGTGGCCACGTGTGGAGGTGATGCGCTCCTGGAGCACGCCCATCTCGTCAGCCAGGGTCGGCTGGTAGCCCACCGCGGACGGCATACGACCGAGCAGCGTCGAGACCTCCGAGCCGGCCTGGGTGAAGCGGAAGATGTTGTCGATGAACAGCAGCACGTCCTGCTTCTGCACGTCGCGGAAGTACTCCGCCATCGTGAGCGCGGACAGCGCGACCCGCAGACGCACGCCCGGCGGCTCGTCCATCTGGCCGAAGACCAGCGCGGTCTTGTCGATGACCCCGGACTCGGTCATCTCACCGAACAGGTCGTTGCCCTCGCGGGTGCGCTCACCCACACCGGCGAACACCGACACGCCGCCGAAGTTCTCGGCGACACGGTAGATCATCTCCTGGATGACGACGGTCTTGCCGACACCGGCACCACCGAACATGCCGATCTTGCCGCCGGAGACGTACGGCGCGAGCAGGTCGATGACCTTGATCCCGGTGACGAACATCTCGGTCTTGCTCTCGAGCTGGTCGAAGTCCGGGGACGGCCGGTGGATCGGCCAGCGCACCTGGATGTCAAGGGTCGACTCCTCGACGTCCATCGGCTTGCCGAGCGCGTTGAAGACGTGGCCCTTGGTGACGTCGCCGACCGGGACCGAGATCGGTGAGCCGGTGTCGCGCACCTCGGCGCCCCGCACCAAACCGTCGGTCGGCTGCATCGCGATCCCGCGGATGAGGTTGTCGCCGATGTGCTGGGCGACCTCGAGGGTGAGCACGGTGGTCTCATCGCCCATGGTGCGCTCGACCTCGAGGGCGTTGTAGATCTCGGGCATCTCGTCGGGCCCGAACTCGACATCGACGACGGGACCGATGACGCGCGCCACCCGCCCGGTGCCGCCCGGCTTCGGGGTCTCGGGAGGACTCTCGGCGTCCGGCTTCTCGGCGTCCGGCTTCTCGGCTTCAGGCTTCTCGGTGTCCGGGTTCTCGGCACTCGGGTTCTCGGCGGTGCTGGTCACGATCTACTCACTCCCTGAAGAGGCGAGCGCATCCGCGCCGCCCACGATCTCGCTGATCTCTTGGGTGATCTCGGCCTGTCGCGCGGCGTTGGCCGCCCGGGTCAGGGACTTGATGAGGTCCTCCGCGTTGTCCGTCGCGGCCTTCATGGCCCGACGGCGTGAGGCCGACTCCGACGCCGCGGCCTCGAGCAGCGCCGCGAAGACCCGCGTCTCGACGTAGCGGGGCAGCAGCGAGTCAAGCAGCTCGTCCGCGTCGGGCTCGAACTCGTACAGCGGCAGCGGACCGTCCGGCGCCTCCTCCTCGGAGTCGACGATCACCAGCGGAAGGACCCGCCGAGCCTCGGGGCGCTGGGTGAGCGCCGACACGAACTCAGTGAAGACGATGTGGATCTCATCGGCCCCGCCCTCGTCGGTGGGGGTGACGAATGCCTCGATGAGGGCGTCAGCGACCTCCTTGGCGGCGGCGTAGGTCGGCTGCTCGGAGAAGCCGGTCCAGGACTGCGTCACCTCCCGACCGCGGAACCGGTAGTAGCTGACTGCCTTGCGGCCGACGGCGTAGACGACCGGCTCCTTGCCCTCCTTGCGCAGCAGGGAGTAGAGGCTCTCCGCCGCCTTGAGCGAATTGGCGTTGTAGCCCCCGGCCAGCCCGCGGTCACTGGTGACGACGAGCACCGCAGCCCGCGTCGGGTTCTCCTTCTCGCTGACCAGCGGGTGGTCGATCGTCGACTGCGAGGCCAGCGCCGAGATGACCTTGGTGATCTCTCGGGCGTACGGCTTGGACGCCGCCACGGCGGCCTGTGCCTTGGCGATGCGGGAGGCCGCGATGAGCTCCATCGCACGGGTGATCTTCTTCGTCGACTGCACCGAACGGATGCGTCGGCGGTAGACGCGGAGCTGCGCGCCCATCGGTTAGGACTTCGCCTTCGGCGCCGGCTTCTTGTGCCGGGTGATCGACTCCTGGCCCTCGTCGGCCTTGTCCATCGCCTCGGTCTCGGCCTCCTTGATCAGGCCCTCGCCCTCGGAGGTCTGGAACTGCCCGATGAACTCCTTGATCGCCGCCTCGAGCGAGGTCACGGTGGCCTCCTCCAGCTTCCCGGTCGACAAGATGGCGTCGAAGATCCCCTGATGGGAGCGCCCGACGAAGTCGAGGAACTCAGCCTCGAAGCGGCCGACGTCCTTGACCGGCACGATGTCGAGGTGGCCGTTGGTGCCGGCCCAGATCGAGACCACCTGATGTTCGACGGGGAACGGCGCGTACTGGCCCTGCTTGAGCAGCTCGACTAGCCGGGCGCCGCGCTCGAGCTGGGCCTTGGACGCCTTGTCGAGGTCGGAGCCGAAGGCGGCGAAGGACTCGAGCTCGCGGTACTGCGCCAGGTCCAGGCGCAGTCGGCCGGAGACCTGCTTCATGGCCTTGATCTGCGCGTTGCCGCCGACCCGGGAGACCGAGATGCCGACGTTGATGGCCGGCCGCACACCGGAGTTGAACAGGTCGGTCTCCAGGAAGATCTGGCCGTCGGTGATCGAGATGACGTTGGTCGGGATGAACGCCGAGACGTCGTTGCCCTTGGTCTCGATCAAGGGCAGCCCGGTCATCGAGCCGCCGCCGAGCTCCTTGGACAGCTTGGCGCACCGCTCGAGCAGTCGGGAGTGCAGGTAGAAGACATCCCCCGGGTAGGCCTCGCGGCCAGGCGGGCGACGCAGCAGCAGGGAGATGGCGCGGTAGGCGTCGGCCTGCTTGGACAGGTCGTCGAAAACGATCAGCGCGTGCTGGCCCTGGTACATCCAGTGCTGGCCGATGGACGAGCCGGTGTAGGGCGCGAGGTACTTGAGGCCGGCCGGTTGCGACGCCGGGGCCGCGACAATCGTCGTGTACTCCAGCGCTCCGGCCTCCTCCAGACGTCCGACGACCTCGGCGATCGTCGAGCCCTTCTGGCCGATCGCGACGTAGATGCACTTGACCTGCTTGTCCGGGTCGCCGCTCTTCCAGTTGTCCTTCTGGTTGATGATCGCGTCGATCGCCACCGCGGACTTCCCGGTCTGCCGGTCACCGATGATCAGCTGACGCTGGCCCCGGCCGATCGCCGTCATGGCGTCGACCGCCTTGATGCCGGTCTGCAGTGGCTCGGTCACCGGCTGGCGCTGGACTACGGTCGGCGCCTGCAGCTCCAGGATGCGGGTCGTCTCCGCGACGATCTCGCCCTTGCCGTCGATCGGCTTGCCCAACGGGTCGACGACCCGACCGAGGAAGCCGTCACCGACCGGCACGGACAGGATCTCGCCGGTCCGGCGCACTTCTTGGCCCTCTTCGATGTGGGTCGCATCGCCGAGGATGACGCAGCCGATCTCGCGCTCGTCGAGGTTCAGCGCCAGGCCAAGCACCCCACCGGAGAACTCCAGCAGCTCGTTGGCCATCGTGGACTGCAGCCCCTCGACGCGGGCGATGCCGTCCCCCGTCTCCAGGACGCGGCCGACCTCCTCGCGGGTGGTTTCCGCGGTATACGAAGAGACGTACTTCTCGATCGCGTCGCGGATCTCCTCCGGGCGGATCGTGAGTTCCGTCATGGTTGCTGCCCCTGTCCTTGTCTGCGGTCTCGGTCTGCGGTGTGTGTCTACTGGTGGGTGAGCGCGACGCGGGCGGCGCGCAGGTGGTGCCGGATCGAGCCGTCGATCACCTCGTCGCCCACGCGCACGACGAGGCCTCCGACGACGGCAGGGTCGACGTCGACCTGCAGCTGCACCTGACGGCCCAGGGTGCGGGCGAGCGCTGCGGCGAGCCGCTGCTCCTGCGTGTCGTCGAGCCGGATGGCCGAGGTGACGTACGCGACCGAGCTCTCGCGAGTCTCGGCGGCCAACCGGGAATACTCCGTCAGGCCGTCCTCCAGGGTCCGGCCGCGCGGCGCGAGCACCAGCGAGGTCACCAGGCGCACGGTCTCCGGGCGGGCTCGGTCGGTGAGCAGGCCCTCCAGCAGCGCGGTCTTGCGGTCGGCGTCGAGCCCGCGGTCGGTCAGCACCGCGCGCAGGGATGGGTCGCGCCCGACGATGCGGGAGAAGCGGAACAGCTCGTCCTCGACGTCGTCCAGCGAGCCGTCCGCCTCCGCCACGAGGAAGGCCGATTGCACGGCCAGCACCTCGAGGGCGTCGACCAGGTCACGGGCACTGGACCAGCGCTGAGCCACGGCCTCCTTGAGCAGGCGCATCGCGAGCGTGTCCAGCTGGCTGCCTAGGAGCTGGTCGAGCAGCTCCTCCTTGGCCGTCCGCGACGTCGTGGGATCGCCGAGTGCCCGGCGCAGTTGACCGGAGCGGTCCAGCAGGCGCACGACCGCGAACAGACCGTCCGAGACGCCGGCGAGACCGGCGGACCCTGGCAGGTCCGCGGCGTCACCGGAGTCCGAGAACGAGCGTCGCAAGCCGGACACGGCCTGGCGCAGGACGCCACCGACCCCGTCGCTCGCGGGCGACTCGGCAGCCAGGTCGGTGAGCGATCGTCGTACCGACGACAGCGCCTGCCGGCTGGCAGCAGCCAACATCAGCGCGCCTCTCCCGCCCCAGCGGCAGCGGGAGCCTTCTCCTCCAGCTCGGACAGGAAGCGGTCGACGACTCGGCTCTGCCGCTCGTCGTCGGCCAGTGACTCGCCGACGACGCGCTCCGCGAGCTCGACCGCGAGGCGCCCGATCTCGGCGCGCAACTCGGCGAGAACCTGGCTGCGCTCCACCTCGAGCCGCGCCTCGGCGCGAGAGGTGACCGCCTCGGCCTCGATCCGCGCCTCCTCCTTGGCGGAGTCGATGATCTCCTGGCGGACCCGGTTGCCCTCCTCGCGCGCCTTGGCCGCCTCGGTGCGCGCCTCGGCCAGCGCCGACTTGTATTCCTTGTCGGCGGCCTCGAGCCGCTCCTTGGTCTCCTTGGCGTCCACGAGCTGCTGACGGATCGTCTCCTGCCGCAACGTCACCGACTTCTGCAGCGGCGGCACGACGTACTTGTACATGAACGCCAAGATGATCAGGAAGGCGACGATCTCGGCGATGAAGGTCGCGTCCGGGATGAGGAAGTTGCCTCCCTCCTCCTCGACGGCAAGAATGGCGATGTTCGTCATGAGACGGCCTGCTACGCCGCGGCGAGGACGAAGACGAAGTAGCCCATGAAGGCGAGGTTGATGAAGTACACAGCCTCGACCAGACCGACGGTGATGTAGAACAGCGTGCTCAGTCGTCCCTGCGCCTCCGGCTGACGGGCGACGCCGGCGATGTACTGGCTGCCGGCCAGGCCGTCGCCGATGCCTGCGCCGATGGCGCCACCGGCGAGGGCGATGCCTCCACCGATCATGGCGCCCGCAATGGTCACGGCCTGTTCGATGCTCTCTACCGCCATGTGCCTGTCTCTCCTAGGCCGAAGTTACGAGGTGAGTGGTGCACCTCCCGCCACGTGCGGGAGGGTACGGACGTGGGTACGGCGCGAACGCGGGCTAGTGCCCCTCTTCGCTGACCGCGAAGCTGAAGTAGACGATCGTCAGCAGCGCGAAGATCAGCGCCTGGATCACGCCGATGAACATGTCGAACAGCTTCCAGACGACGGTCGGCGCCCAGAGGACGGTGGCCGGCAGCAACGCGATCAGCGCGATCATCAAACCACCTGCGAACAAGTTGCCGAACAGACGCAGTGCCAGCGAGAGCGGCTTGGCGACCTCCTCGATCGCACGGAAGGGGATCAGCCACCTGGGTGCGCCGAGGAAGCTCTTGACGTAGCCGCCCAACCCCTTCTTGCGGATGCCGATGATGTGCACCCAACCGAGCACCAGGACGGCCAGCGCCGCCGTCAGGTTGATGTCGGAGGTCGGCGAGATGAACGTCTCCTTGGTGGGGACGATCTCGATCCAGTTGGCGATGAGGATGAACGAGAACAGGGTGGTCGCCAGCGGGACGACGAAGGGCGCGACCTTGATGCCCATGGCCGACTCGACGAGGGTCTCGACGTAGGCCACGAGAGCTTCGAAGCCCAGCTGAAGCTTGCCGGGCACCCCCGCCGTGATCCGGGCACGCATGACCAGGCCCAGGCAGATCAGGATCCCGCCGGCCAGCACCGTCGACAGCACCGTGTCGACGTTGACCTCCAGGCCGAACAGGTTGGCCCGCGGGTGGTTGCCGACGTTGATCTCGGCGGCGAGAATGATGGTCCTCATCCGAGTCGGGCCTGCTTCGCGGCCGCGCCCAGCGCCGCGGTGAGAGACAGCAGCTGGTAGCCGGCCAGCCCGACAAGCACCAGCCAGCCGTGTGGTTGGACGAAGAACGCGATCGCCAGGGCGATGATGCTGATCAAGCCCAGGCGACCCAGCGAGGCCTTGACGATGGACGATCGCTCGGGCGGGGCGTCCGGGTTCATCCGGGCGGTGGCGGACTCCATCAGCAGGCCGTTGGCAGCGCCGAGGGCGACGCCGGCCGCCAGCAGCAGGCCGATCTGGACGCTCCCGACGAAGGCGGCGATCAGCAACGCCGCGGCGGCGCAGGCCGCCGGCAGCGCCAGCACACGCAGCACATGTCCGGTGCGGGTGGTCACTCGTGGTTCGGCGGTGGGTGCGGCGGCCACTGCAGCGGATCTCCATTCGGCATCGCAGGCACTGTCGGCGGTCAGTGTTGCAGGTAGCGGCGGATCTCGAGGAAGGAGCCCACCGCACCCAGCGTCAGCCCCGTCGCCAGTCCGAGCAGGACCAGCACCGGCGCCGTTCCGAACCGGCCGTCCAGGTAGTGACCCAGGAACAGGCCGATCGCCACGCTGAAAGCGTTGGCCAGACCGAGTCCGGCCAACGTCGAGAGCGAGAACGAACGCTGGTTGCCTCCCGCTGTCGCGGGAGGCGGTAGGTCGTCATTCTGGTCGGACACGATGCACCCTACAGGTCGCAGCGGTTGTTGTTCACCGACGAGCCGCCCGAAGGCGCGGAACATTGGACAGGACCACGGCGACGGCGCTGACTGCGGCGACGACCGCGAGCACCGGCAGCGGACCGCCGCTGACCGACGCGGCGACCGCACCGAACGCCAGCAGCGCGGTCCAGAAGTACAGGATCAGCACCGCCCGGGTGTGGCTGTGGCCGATCTCGAGCAACCGGTGGTGCAGGTGCGCCTTGTCTGGGGCGAACGGCGAGCGCCCCGCGCGGGTGCGTCGTACGACCGCCAGCAGCAGATCAACGAACGGAACGGCCAGCACCGCCACGGGGAGCAGGAGCGGCAGGAAGACCGGAAAAGACGCCGACGACGGGATGTTGACCTGGCCGGTCAGGCTGGTGACTGAGGCCGCCAGCATGAGTCCGATCAGCATCGAGCCGGAATCGCCCATGAAGATGCGGGCCGGGTTGAAGTTGTGCGGCAGGAAGCCCAGACACGCGCCGGCCAGCACCACGGCGATCAGCGTCGGCGCGCTGATCCGGCTCTGTCCCACCCCGCCCGTCACCGCGCCGCTGGCGAGGGAGTAGGAGAATACGAAAAAGGCGAGGGCCGCGATGGCGCCGACCCCGGCGGCCAGCCCGTCGAGGCCGTCGATGAAGTTGATGGCGTTGACCGTCAGCAGGGTGAGGATGACGGTGAGAACCACCCCCTCGGGACCGAGCGAGATCGAGCCGATGCCGGGCACGGTGAGGGTGAGCAGTTGCAGACCCTGCAGGACCATGACACCGCTGGCCAACACCTGGCCGGCGAGTTTGGTGAGGGCATCGATGCCCCACCGGTCGTCGACGGCTCCGAGCAACACGATGATGCCGCCGGCGACCATCACCGCCTGCATGTCGGAGTAGATGAACACCCGCGACAGTGCCGGCAGCTGGGAGGCGACGAGGAAGGCCGCGCAGACACCGGCATACATCGCCAGCCCGCCGAGCCGCGGGGTGGGGATGGCGTGGACGTCGCGGTCTCGGGGCTCGGCCATAGCACCGGTGCGGATGGCGAAGCGGCGCGCGACGGGAGTCAGCAGGAAGGTGACGGCCGCAGCGACGCAGAGAACGAGCAGGTACTCCCGCACGGGCCGACGTTAGCGCCGATCAGCGGGGATAGGCAGGATGCGCGCTCACCAGGGCCGCGACCCCCTGTCGGATCTCCTGCGCCGCTGCCCCGTCCTCGTCCCGGACCGCCCGGCCGATCAGCGCGCCGATCTCCTTCATGTCGCCTTCGGTCATGCCCTGCGTCGTGACGCTCGGCGTCCCGACGCGCACGCCGCTGGCGACCGAGGCCGGCAGGGGGTCGTAGGGGATGGCGTTCTTGTTCAGCACGATGTCGGCTCGGTCGCAGCGCAGCTCGGCGTCCTTGCCGGACACCCCGATGCCCTGCAGGTCCAACAGGGCCAGGTGGGTGTCGGTGCCTCCGGTGACGGGGCGCATGCCCTCGGCCGCCAACGCGTCGGTGAGCGACTGCGCGTTCGCGATGACCTGCCGGGCATAGCCCTGGAAGTCCTCACCGGCAGCCTCTTTCAGTGCGACCGCCTTGCCGGCGATCGCATGCATGAGCGGACCGCCCTGCATCATCGGGAACACCGCCTTGTCGAGCGCCGCTGCGTGCTCGGCCTTGCAGACGAACATCCCGCCGCGTGGGCCGCGCAGCACCTTGTGGGTCGTGAAGGTGACGACGTCGGCGTACGGCACCGGACTCGGGATGGCCTTGCCGGCGACCAGACCGATGAAGTGAGCGGCGTCGACCATGAGGATTGCGCCCACCTCGTCGGCCACCTCGCGAAAGGCCGCGAAGTCGATCAGGCGCGGGATCGCCGATCCGCCGCAGATGATCATCTTCGGCCGGTGCTCGTGGGCCAGTGCCCGCATCGAGTCGTAGTCGATGTCCTCGCTGTGCGGTCCACCGTCGTTCGGGCGGACGCCGTAGTGGACGGCGGAGAACCACTTGCCGGAGAAGCTGACCTTGGTGCCGTGCGTCAGGTGCCCGCCGTGCGGCAAGGACATGGCCAGGACGGTGTCGCCGGGCTGCAGGAAGGCGCCGTAGACCGCGAGGTTGGCGCTGGCCCCGGAATGCGGCTGCAGGTTGGCGTGCTCGGCACCGAACAGCGCCTTCGCCCGGTCGATGCCGATCTGCTCGGCGACGTCGACCACCTCGCAGCCGCCGTAGTAGCGCCGACCCGGATAGCCCTCGGCGTACTTGTTGGACAGCGTCGAGCCGAGGGCGGCGAGTACGGCGGGGCTGGTGAAGTTCTCACTGGCGATGAGTTGCAGTCCGCCGCGCAGCCGGGCAAGTTCGTCGACCAGTACCCCGGCGATCTCGGCGTCCGTCTGCTGCAACGCGTCGAAGTCCGGTCCCCAGAAGGTCATCGCGGTGCTCCCTCGATTCGGCAGGCTCTGCCGCCAGCCTAGCCGGGCGGGCTC
>JBBSVL010000059.1:0-11022 GCA_038233595.1 Propionibacteriales bacterium
CCTGGCGTGGGCCTACTACCTGCTGCTCGCGGTGCTGCTGGTGCTGTCGCTGAGCCTGCTCTACAAGGTGGCCCTGCCCAACCGGTTGCCCTGGCACCGCGGGCTACCCGGAGCCCTGCTCGGGGTGGTGGTGTTCCTCGTGGCTACCGCGGTACTGCGGCTCTACATCGGCTGGGTCACCAGCACCGGCTACACCTACGGTGCCCTCGCCGCCCCCATCGCGTTCCTGCTCGCCACGTTCTTCTTCGGGATGGGCATCGTCATCGGAGCCCAGCTCAACAACGCCATCCAAGAACTCTGGCCCGCACCGGTCACCATGCGCACCTCACGCATCCCCCGCACACCGTGATGGGCCCCTGGCCCGCGTCCCGGGTCGGGATCGCCAATCGGGCTCAGACGCTCCGGGGAACGGGTCAGACGGCTGGGGGTGGCCATTGGGTGGGGCGGGGCACGGTGCGGACGTGGTGGCTGAGGGTGGGGATGAGGGCGACGGCGGCGGTGGCGGCGATGAGGGTGGTGACGGCGGTGGGGCCGCCGACCACGGCGAGCAGCCCGCCGGCGATGAGGGGGAACAGGGGCATCGTGGAGTAGGCGGCGAACTGCATGGTGGCGTGGACTCGGCCGGTGAGCTCGGGTGGGGTCAGGTGGATCCGGTAGGCGTAGATGCCGGAGTTGCCGGCGGGGTTGAGGAAGATGCCCGCTGACAGGCACAGGGCCGCGGTCAGTGGGGTGTTGAACAATGCCAGCGGCACCATCAGGGGGACCCAGCTCCAGGCCACGAGCACGGTCAGGGTCCCGGTGGGGATGGTGGTGATCAGCCGTGGTGCGGCGAGGGCTCCGAGGATCCCGCTGACCCCGGCGGCGGTCTCGACCAGCCCGATGTGCACCGGGTTGGTCCCGGCCTGGATCAGGCGCAGCACGGCGATGAACAGTGTCGCGTTGACGGTGAGGTTCACCAGCGGTGACCACAGCAGCATGATCCGGAAGAACGGGTGGGTGAGCACGAAGCGGGCACCGTCGGCGATCTCGGTCCTGGCGCGGGGGGCAGGTGCGGTACGGGCGGGGGCGGACAAGTCGGTGCGCAGGCGCCCGAGCAGTACCCAGCAGGCGGTGTAGGACAGCAGGTCGGCGGCGAAGGGCAGCCACCGGGCGGTGGTGAACAGGGCCCCGCCCAGGGGGCCCCCGGCCAGGGAGGCCACGTGCTGGCGGGCTTCGGTCTGGGCCAGCGCGGTGGGCAGCAGGGCCGCGGGCACGACCGCGCGGACCGCGGAGACTTCCGCCGGGGCGAGGATGCCGGCGACCAGGCCCGTGCCCAGGGCGACCCCCACGAGGTGCGCCGTGGTCAGGGCGTGCCCGGCGACGGCCACGACCAACGACCCGTACAGCAGGACACCCGCCGCGCTGGCCAACCGCATGAGCCGACGCCGGTCGACCCGGTCGGCGAGCACCCCGGCGGGCAGCAGCACCACAGCGACCCCGAGCAGGTTGGCCGCGGAGATGACCCCGGCCAGCACCGTGGACCCGGTCAGGGCGTAGCCGAGCAGCGGGAACACGAACAGGCTGACCCGGTTGCCGAGCTCGCTGACGGTCTGGGCGACCCACAGCAGGGTGAAGTCGCGGTGGTGGGCTAGCTCCCGCACTCCCGACATACCCGCACCGTAGGGTGCGCAACTACTCGTGCGCAATAGTGGGTGCGGGTTGTCTACCCTTCTCACATGCCTCCCGGTCGCCGCCCGTCCACACCGGTTCGCGACTCCCGCACCCTGCGCGCCCTGGCCCACCCGGTGCGCTACCGCATCCTGGAGGAGCTAGTCGCTACCGGCCCGGCCCGCGCGGCCGACCTCGCCCAGGACCTGGGGATCCCGGCCAACCAAGCCAGCTTCCACCTGCGGCAGCTCGCGAAGTACGGCGTCGTCGTCGAAGCGCCCGAGGCCGCACGTGACCGGCGTGACCGGGTGTGGAAAGTCGTCGCCGACGCCGGATACACCGTCAACCTGCGCGAGCTGCAAGCCAATGCCGACACCCGGGCCGCGAGCACCGTGTGGCAGCGCATGTTCGAAGGGCGCAGCCACGACGTCGTCGCCGCCGCCTTCCGCGACTACCGGGTAGACGACGGTGCCGTCCGCAACGTCTCCAACGACACCCTGCGCCTGACCAACGACGAAGCCCGCACCATGGCCCACGAGCTCAACGACGTCCTCACCCGCTGGGCCGAGCAAACCAAAGGCCGCGACCCCCAACGCCAGAGCTACCTGCTAATGACGATCCTGCAGCCCTACCCCGCACTCGACACGGATGACCCGCCGCTCGAACGTCCCGCGGCGTCGTCGACAGATTGACCTCGCTCGAAGACCCACGCATCGCCGCAGGAGGATCCCGCTCCGGTCGTCGATTAGCTGGCGCGAGAATTCTGCTGGTGTGGACGTCATCGCTGCTGCGAGCATCGAGACCATGGCGTGGCCGAGGATCGAAGTGCTGGACGCCGTCCACGTACGACTGGAACCGCTGGTGGTGGGTCACGCGGCGCAGATGGTCGAGGTGCTCGCAGATCCCGCGCTCTACCGGTTCACCGGTGGCACCCCGCCGACGCTGCCCGAGCTGCAGCGGCGCTACGCCGCACAGGCCGTCGGACACTCAGCCGACGAGAACCAGTGGTGGCTGAACTGGATCGTCACCTCGCGAGACGATGCCGTTGCGCTCGGCTACGTGCAGGCAACAATCGATCGGTACGGCACGGACCTGCAGGCCAGCGTCGCGTGGGTGATCGCACCGGGGGCTCAAGGACGCGGGCTGGCCACCGAGGCGGGAAAGGCGATGCTCCACTGGCTGCGAGGGCACCGAGCACGTCTGATCGTGGCGAATGTGCACCCCGACCACGCCGCATCGCAGGCGGTGGCCCGCAAGCTCGGGCTGCACCCCACCACGGTGATGGAGGACGGCGAGGTCAGGTGGCAGTCGGCCCCGCCATGACATGACGTGACCGCCAGGGTGGACGGCGAGGGCCCGAGCACAGGCCGACCGGCAGACGATCCGCTAACGAATCGGCGCGGCCCCTACGTCGTCATGTTCCATCTTGAGAATAGGGCGCGGGCGGGGGCTTGCGGCAAGGCCCTTGTCCTGCGCCAGACTCCCAGCTCCAACGACGTCAGCAGAAGGAATGTCAGGTGTCCGAACCGCTCGATCACGGCCCGTTCTTCCACGGCACGACCGCAGACTTGAGCATCGGTGAGTCCCTTACCGCGGGCCGCCCGTCGAACTACCGTCCCGAGGTCGTGATGAACCACATCTACTTCACCGCACTCGTTGACGGAGCGGGCCTCGCTGCGGAAATCGCCGCAGAACTGGCCGCAGGCGAACCAGCCGCGAGGGTGTACGAGGTGGAGCCGACCGGGGGGTTCGAGAACGACCCGAACGTGACCGACAAGAAGTTTCCCGGCAACCCCACTCGGTCGTACCGCAGCAGTGCCCCCCTTCGGATCGTCGGCGAGATCACCGAGTGGACGCGCCTGACACCCGAACAGCTGCAGAACTGGCGAGGGCAACTGTCGGCGCTTTTATCCAGCGAGCGTGGCGTGATCATCAACTGAGGGGGCGTGCCCGAACCAGCGCCCTGTGCTGAACCGCCGTCCGGTCGGCGATCGACCCGCGGGACGGAGTCAGGTAACGCTGGATCGTGCGACGTACCGGCGCTGCCAGGGCGTCTCGGCCGCCCGGGTGTCGTAGTGCGTTCGAACGAAAGCGACCGCCTCTGCTGCGGCCACGCCGTCCAACACGGCAAGACAGGCGAGGGCGGTGCCCGTCCTGCCGCGCCCGCCGCCGCAGGCGACTTCGACGCGCTCGTCCTCGGCCCGGCGCCACGCCTCGCGCAGCGCGTCCTGCGCGTCGTCCTGGTCGGCGGGTAGCCAGAAGTCGGGCCAGCGAACCCACCGCGTGTCCCAAGGCATGTGAATCGGTGGCTGGCCGAGCAAGTACAGCCCAAAGTCGGGGAGCGCGCCATCGGGCAGTGGTCGGCGCAGTCCCCGCCCCCTCACGAGCCGACCGGACGGCAAATGCAGCACCCCGGTGGTCGTCGTGTCCCAGGTCCGAGCCATGTTCGCCAGCCTATGGAGGGCAACCAGTCCGCTGCCCCGCAGCGCGATCCTCAATCAAGGCAGAACTCGTTGCCCTCGGGATCTTGCATCACGATGAACCCGGTCTCCATGCGACCGCCGGGATCGACCCGACGGATACGGGTGGCGCCGAGGCCGATCAGACGGGTGGCCTCGGCATCGAGTGCCGTCATCCGCTCGTGGCCAGTGGTGCCGGGGGCAACGCGGACATCGAGGTGCAGCCGGTTCTTGGTGGCCTTGCCCTCGGGCACCCTCTGGTAGAAGAGCCGAGGGCCGGACTCGCCTGCAGGCGGCAGGGCGGCCGAACGGCTGTTGCGCTCCTGGGGCGGGACTCCCCAGGCGTCGAGCGCGTCGTCCCAGCTGGCGAAGTCCGGCGGTGGTGGCTGCATCTGGTAGCCGAGCACCTCGCACCAGAAACCTGCCAGGGTGGCCGGGTCCTCGCAGTCGAAGGTGATCTGGACCTCTCGGACTGTCATGCGGCGCACCGTACCGAGGGGCGACGACAACACCGGCCACGTCGCACCGATCTTCGGGCTCTCCGTCATCTCGACACCGCCATCGGTGACCGATCACCGATCGGCCTTGCGGGACGTCTGCGCCGGAGCGACCGAGACCCTGCGGCGTGTCCGTCGCGGGTTCGTCTTGCGGGCGGCGCGCGTACCACGATGAGGAGTCTGTGAATGACTGCGGTCCGATGGGCAGCGTGCGACGGGGAGGGGCAGCGAGACAGTGGCGATCTTCATGTTTGCCTCGTTCGAGGGGTGTCGCCGGGTCTGAGCGCGTCGAGCAATTGCTCCACGGCTGTTGTGGCCGTAGCGACCGGAAGGCCCTCGGCGAGCGCTCGGAGCGTGGCGCCGTCGATGACGGCTAGCACGAGCCGAGCCGTCCGGGTCGTGGCGCCGGCAGGCGCGTCGGGCGAGCCTGCGCGGCGGCGGAGGACGTCGGCCAGCAGTGCCTGGATCCGGTCGTCGTACTCGGCGACTATTGGGCGCAGACGTGGGTGGCGAGCCGCTTCCAGGTACCGGTCGTAGAGGCTGAGCTGCGTCCAGGAGTCGGGAGCGGTCTCGTCCGCCGGTCCTAAGGTGGCGACCCGTACCAGCGCCTCGGCCAGCGCCCGGGGACCGTCTAGCTGCGCAGGTAGGTCCGCCGCTATGGCCTCGGCACTGGCCAGCCAGCCGTCGGCCAGTTGGAGGACGGCGCCCTCGAGCAGTTCCTCGAGCGAGCTGAAGTAGTACGTCGTCGCCGACAGCGGCAGTGCCGCGTGCTGCGCGACGGCGCGGTGGCTGACGGCGGCGAAGCCATGCTCCATCAGCAGCTCACCCGCGGCCTGAAGGAGCAGCTGCCGTCGCCGCAG
Source organism: Propionibacteriales bacterium (assembly GCA_038233595.1). Taxonomy (GTDB): domain Bacteria; phylum Actinomycetota; class Actinomycetes; order Propionibacteriales; family Nocardioidaceae; genus Marmoricola. The sequence continues at coordinate 5,464 of JBBSVL010000059.1, forward strand.
GCCGCGGGCCGACCTCTTGCGCGCGGCCGTGTCCCTCGGCGTCATGCTCAGTGGCTCGAGCTCGACAGCTGCAGGCCCACGACACCGGCAACCACCAAGGCGATGGAGACGAGCTTGAGTGTTTGCACCGACTCGCCGAGCAGTGCCATGCCGTATATGGCGGTCCCGACGGCGCCGATGCCCGTCCACACCGCGTACGCCGGGCCCACCGGAAGCGATCGCAAACCGGTGCTCAACAGGGTGAAGCTGCCGGCGGCGAAGACCACGAAGAGCACACTCGGCACGAGGCGCGAGAACCCCTCACTGGCCTTCAGCGCCACTGCGAACCCGGTCTCCAGCACGCCGGCAATGACGATCAGCACCCAGGCCATGACCCCTCCTCCGTCAGTTGGTACGATCGTCCCAACGTACCAGAACTAGTACGGTCGTTCCACCATATTGAGACGTAGCCGTGCTTTCTCGGTCAGGCCGACGTTGGGTGGACTGACGCCGCGCGTGGACGATCCGCTCCCAAGCCGTCAACGTCTGCCCGGGAACCACAGCGGCGGTGGCCAGGCGTTTGGGCGTTCGGAGCCTCTCCCCGTCCCGTAGCCGGTCCCGCTGCGGGATCGCTGAACGGTGTCCCGGTGGCCGGCAAGATGGTGTGAGCATCGACGATTGCCCCGATCTACGGTGGTGCCCGTGGCAGCCACGATGGACGAGCTCCGACAGGTCCGCCCCGATCTCGCGGACGCCGCCGTCGCGGAGATGGGGTTCCCCGGCCCGCTGCGCGACCAGCTGGTCGCGGCCTATCTCGACGGCACCAAGACCGCCGGCTCGAGCCTGCTCCGGGAGTTCGCGATCGAGGGCGTTCCGCTGCCCGTCGTGGGTGACCGCGAGGTGATGGTCGACTCCGACGCGCGGCCGGTGGCCGTTCTCGAGGTGACGCGGGTGGAGCAGGCACGTCTCGCGGACGTCGGGCTCGAGGTGGCCCTGGCCGAGGGGGAGGGCTACACGTCCGCCGTTGAGTGGCGTGCCGGGCACGAGCGGTTCTGGACCTCCGCCGAGGTGCGCGCCGAGCTGGGTGATCCCACCTTCGTCCCCGACGACGACGAGCTCGTGGTCGTCACCTGGTATGCGTTGGTCGAACGGCTGGGGTGAGCCGAGCGACCCCCGCCGGACTTCCCGGAGCCGCACCCCGATCCCGTACGCCGATCCCCTGCGGGACGTCCGCGCCGACGCGTCCGCGGGCCCTCGCAGTGACCGCGGGGGGTTCGTTGGTCGGGACCCCGCATTCGGCTCCGCGATGGCCTTGCTCGGGCTCGGCAAGATGTTCGTGACGCTGACGCTCGTTGACCTGGGCGCCACCCGTCGCCCGGTGCTGAGCCTCGTGACGAGCGTGTTCTGAGGCGCTGGGCTGGTCACACCGGCCGTAGTCCTCCGGGTGCGTCGATCTGTAAAAGATCACGGGGTGGGCGGCTAGACATCCGGCGTGTCAGCTGGTGGAGGGCGCCGCGCTCGTGTGTGCACGGTGGGTTTGCACCCGTACCGCCGCCGCTGTACCGCCGTCTCCGAAGCTCACGATCTGCTCAACCGCTTCGGAGTCGTGCCGCATGACGACGTCGCTGCACAGGTTCCGCCACCGGTCAGATCGTGCCTCGTGGGCCAGTAACGCCTGACGGTGATGCCGAGCAAACAGCTCGGGGTGGCGGTCCATGATGGCGGTGTAGAGCTCGGTGCGCTGGTTCATGCTCACCACGTTCGAGGAGTCAGGAACGACGCGGTAGCGGATGAGTGGCTCCTCCACCATCGCAAGACGGCCCCCGGCTTCCAGCAGCCGGATCGTGAACTCCCAGTCCTCGAACCCAGACTTCATGGTCTCGTCGTAGCCACCGCACTCATCGAAGCGACGACGACGAAACATCAGGCTTGACGAGCAGTTGTTGCTCGCAAGGAAGGCTGTCACATCGCCTCCGGCTGGTCGCACGATCCACTCGGCGAGACCGAAGGTTCGCAGCCAGCTCGAGGCAGCGACCACGCCCGAGTCCTCGAATTGTGGCGGCGGTGTAGAGCCCCGAACGCCAACCCGGACACAGGGCTACACGGCGATCTGCTCTGCCTCGACCTCGGTCAGCCACCTCCACCCGTGGTTGTCGGGCTCGGGCTGGAGAAGGGGGTGGTCGATGGGTCCGGGGTCATGTTCTCGGTGGAGGGGTTCTCCAGGCTGCCGAAGACCCCTTCGACGTAGGTTTGGCGGTCGTAGCTCTCGCGCCACTCGGGCCACCCCGGTACTCACCGGCGGGCACAGCGTCGGGGCGCCGTGCTGCGCCGGGCCGGTGCGGCTCGTTGCATGACCAGCGCACGCTGAAGCGACCGGTCGAGGCGCTGGCTCTCCAGCGGGGGAGAGACCGCGAACGCAACGTCCTTCAGAGGTGGACCACAGGTGACGAAGCCATAGGCGTAGGTTTCGCCGCCACCCGCCAGTCCCGAGAGAGGAGTCACGCCGTGATCGCCCTGCCTCCGCTGTCGCCGGCGATGTCGTTCGACCAGGCCAGCCAGGCGGTGGTCGCATACCTGCGGGAGGCGGTACCGCTGGGGTTGTGGGCGGTGAGCCGGTACGACGGGACCGACCAGGTGTTCCTGGCGATGACCGACAAGACCTACGGGCTGGGATTGGGTAGCACGTTGCCTTGGTCGGAGAGCCTGTGCCAGCGGATGGTGGCCGGCGCCCCGCAGGTCGCCCCGGATGCGATGGCCGTGGATGAGTACGCCGCGGCCGGGGTGTCGTCGGCGCTCCCGATCGGCACGTACGTGGGGGTGCCCATCCAGCGCGCCGACGGGGCCCTGTTCGGGACGCTGTGCGGCATCGATCCCGACCGGCACCCGGATGCTGAGATGCTGTGTGCACACCAGCCGTTGGTCCAGCTGCTCGGAACCTTGCTGTCGACCGTGCTGGAGGCCGACCTGGCGCGGACCGCGGCGCACCGGCAGGCCGAGAGCGCCCGGCTGGAGGCGGAGTCCGATGCTCTGACGGGTCTGCTGAACCGGCGTGGGTGGGACCGGTACCTGGCGGTCGAGGAGGATCGCTACAAGCGGTTCGGCGACCCGGGGTCGGTGGTCATTCTGGACCTGGACCGGCTCAAGGACATCAACGACAGCCGGGGCCACGGGGCCGGTGACGACCACATCCGGCTGGCCGCCCACACCCTGCGTGACACCGCCCGCAGCACCGACGTCGTCGCCCGCCTCGGTGGTGACGAGTTCGGGGTGGTCGCCACCAACACCAGTCCCGACGACACGCGAGCGTTGGTCGTGCGACTGCAGGCTGCCCTGAGCGCGGCCGGTGTCGCCGGATCGTTCGGGCACGCCCCGTACACCATCGTCTCCGGGTTCCCAGGCGCGTGGAAGGCCGCCGACGAGGCCATGTACGCCGAGAAGGCCTTGCGTCGGGTGCCGGCGATCCGACCGACCCGGTGAGGTCCGGTCCCAGAATCCCCGTGTCCGCCACTCGCAACCGTTGTCCCCCAGCGCGGCGAAGCCGAGGACGCGTAGCGGGTCTGGACCGCCGTCAGAGCCCCGTTGGGCTGATGCGCTGGTCCCTGGAACATCTCACCCCCGGGGGCTGGAGGAGATGTGGGCTCCGATGGTGAATGCGCCGTGTGACAGGTCATCAGCATGAGCGGCGATGTCCCGACAGGACCACGCCGGCACTCGTCGCCGGGGGTCCAGGAGGAGGAACGGCTCGCTGCCCTGCGGCGCCTGAACGTCCTTGACACGGCGCCCGAGGCTGAGCTGGACGAGGTCGTCGCGCTCGTCACCCGGATCTTCGAGGCCCCGACGGCGTTGGTCAGCCTGGTCGACGCCGACCGGCAGTGGTTCAAGGCCCGGGTCGGTCTCGACGTAGAGCAGACCCCGCGGGAGGTGGCGTTCTCCAACCACACCATCCGCCACAGCGGGGTCCTCGTGGTCGAAGACACCACCCTCGATCCCCGCTTCCAAGACAACCCGCTTGTGCAAGGTGCACCGGTCGTGCGCTTCTACGCCGGTGCACCGCTGGTGACCCGCAGTGGAGCCGTGATCGGCTCGCTGTGCGTGATGGACACCCGGGTGCGCACGGCGAGCGCTTACCAGCAGGCGATGCTGCTCACCCTCGCCGAGGAGGTCGTGCGCCAGCTGGAGGCCCCTACCGGGGCCAAGCCCGCACTGGGGCCTGCGCTGATGGGACTCGACCGGGCGGTCGTGGGCGCTCCGGCGCTGCTGGACCGGTTGGTGTCCGCTGGGTCGGTGGGCTATTCCGAGACGAGCACCGAGGGAATCGTGGTCAGGGTGAACGCGGCCGCTGCACGCATGCTCGGCTACGACCCCGAGGAGCTGGTCGGGCGCTCGGTACAGGAGCTCACACACCCTGAGCACCTGCCCGGCACCGAGGCAGCCATCCAGAGGTTGCAGACCGGTGGCACCTGGCCCGACGACGTCTCGTCCTATGAGGCCACCCGGGTCTACCGGCACCGCACCGGCCGCCCCGTGCCGATGCAGGCCACGGTTGTCTTCCTGCCCGCCACGCCGGACTCCCCGGCGAGGGTCGCCGCCCTCCTGGTGGACCTGGGCCCCCGGATCAGCGCCGACATTGCCCGGATGAGCGCCGAGCTGGCGCACCAACGGGTCCTGGATGCCGCCACCGACCCCTACATCCACATCGACCCGCTCGGTGTCGTGCTCGAGTGGAACACCGCCGCCGAGAACGTGTTCGGCTACACCGCCGCCCAGGCCATCGGCCAGACGCTGGCCGAGCTGGTCGTCCCGCCCGACCAGCGCAACGCCCACACCGAGGGGCTTCGACGCGTCCTCGCCGGGGGCCCCTCGACCTTCCTCGGGACGGCGGTGGAGCTGGTGGCCCGCCACCGGGACGGCCACCCGGTCCACGTCGAGCTGACCCCGTGGACCGTTGACGGCGACGAGGGTCACTTCCACGGCTTCTGCCGGGACATCGGTGAGCGGGTCGCGTCCCGTACTGCCCTGCTGGAGGCCAACGAGCTGCTGCGGCAGGGGCAGGCCCGGCTGCAGGCCGCCTTCGAAGCCAGCGCCACCGCCGACGCCCTCGTGGACGCGACCGGGCAGCTCCTGCAGGTCAACGCCCAGCTCGTGCGCTTCCTCGGTCGACCCCGTGAGGAGCTGCTCGGACGGTCCCTCACCTCCGTGATCTACCCACCGGACCTGCCCACCGCCGCGAAGGTGCTGACCCAGCTCGGCGGCGGACACCAGCCGGATCGCCTCGAGCTGCGCTTCACCACCGCCGAGGGCCAGGTCCGGTGGGGCCTGGTCTCGGTGGCAGTGACCGACGACGCCGAGCCCCCACGGGTGGTGGTGCGCATCGAGAACCTGCAAGCCTCCAAGGACCTCGAGGACGCCCTGGCCCGACAGAGAACCCACGACCCGGTGACCGGGCTGCCCAACCGGGCCCTGTTCCTCGAGCGTGTGCACCAGGCGCTCACCGACGCCCAGGAAGGTTCACCCACCGCCGTCCTGGTCCTCGAGGTGGACGGGCTGCGGACCCTCGTCGACCGGGAGGGGTTCGCCGCC
>JBBSVL010000060.1:0-10783 GCA_038233595.1 Propionibacteriales bacterium
CGGTGTCGGCTGAACCCGTGGTTGATTGACATCAGGCTGACAACCTATGCATCCGCCTTCTGCATCGTGGCCCACAGCCCGTACTCGTGCATCGCCTGGACGTCGCGCTCCATCTCCTCGCGACTGCCGGTCGAGACCACCGACCGACCGTCCCGGTGCACCTCCATCATCAGCTTCTCTGCCTTGGTTTTGGAGTAGCCGAAGTAGGACCGGAAGACGTAGGTCACGTAGGACATCAGGTTGATCGGGTCGTTCCACACGATCGTCACCCAGGGCCGGGCGAGCACGGTGTCCCTGGCGATTTCGGAGTCGACCTCGGGCTCGTCGAGCTGGACCGGACTGGTGGACACGGCGCCATTGTGCCCAATGCCGGTCCCGATCCGGACATTAGGCTGCCTGACGTGAGCACCGAACCTTCCCCCGGCCCGAGCACCGCGCTACTGACCGACCAGTACGAGCTGACCATGCTGCAGGCCGCCCTGGCCGACGGCACCGGTCAGCGGCGCTCGGTGTTCGAGCTCTTCCCTCGGCAGCTCCCCGCGGGTAGGAGGTACGGCGTCGTGGCGGGCGTCGGCCGCGCGCTGGACGCGATCGAGAGCTTCCGGTTCGGCGTGCCGCAGGTGGAGTTCCTGCGCCGCCAGGGCATCGTCGACACCGCGACGCTGGCCTGGCTGGCCGACTACACGTTCAGTGGGGACATCTGGGGCTACCCCGAGGGTGAGACGTACTTCGGCTACTCCCCGCTGGTCGTGGTGGAGGCCAGCTTCGCCGAAGCGGTGCTGCTGGAGACCGTGCTCCTCTCGATCTACAACCACGACGCCGCGATCGCGTCGGCGGCGTCCCGGATGACCGCAGCGGCCGGCGACCGGCCGTGCATCGAGATGGGTTCTCGTCGTACGCACGAGGAGGCGGCCGTGGCGTGCGCGCGGGCTGCCTACATCGCGGGCTTCGCGACGACCTCGAACCTCGCCGCCCGGCAGCGGTACGGCGTCCCGAGCGGCGGCACCAGCGCGCACTCGTTCACCTTGTTGCACGACAGCGAGACGGATGCGTTCCGCTCGCAGGTCACCTCCCTGGGCAAGGGCACCACGCTCCTGGTCGACACCTACGACGTCGCCGAGGCGGTGCGGGCGGGTGTCGAGCTGGCCGGTCCCGAGCTCGGCGCGGTGCGGCTGGACTCCGGCGACCTCGGGCTGCTCGCGGAGGAGGTGCGTCGCCAGCTCGACAGCCTGGGCGCGACCGGGACCCGGATCGTGGTCACCTCCGACCTCGACGAGTGGGCGATCGCCGGTCTGGCCTCCGCACCAGTCGACGGGTACGGCGTGGGCACTCGGCTGGTCACCGGCAGCGGACACCCGACGTGCGGTTTCGTCTACAAGCTGGTGGCCCGTGAGAACGACGCGGGCACGCTGGTCAGCGTGGCGAAACGGAGCATTCACAAGACCTCGATCGGCGGCCGCAAGTACGCCCTGCGCCGGCTCTCCCCGGACGGTCACGCCGAGGCCGAGGTGGTCGGGGTCGGTCAGCCGGCCGAGGACCCTTCGTCGCAGGACTCGCTGCCCAGGACAAGCCGCTCGTTGCTGGTCCCGCTGGTCAGCAGGGGCGAGGTCGTCGGCCGCGAGCCCCTCGAAGCCGCTCGCGAGCGACACGCCCGGTCCTTCGCCGAGCTGCCTCGACAGGCCCGCCAGCTGCAGCCCGGCGGGCCGGTCATCCCGACCCTTCACGAGGTGGACGGTTCTCCGCGCTGAGTGCCTTCGAGTCGGGGACTGCCCGCAATGAGCTGAACCTGCCGTCCGGGCTGACCTCGACCAGATCGCTGATCAGGATCAGGAACGGAGAGCGTCCAGCCGCGATCTCGATCCGGATCCCGAACGCCGCGAACCGGCCGTGCACTGCGACCGGGCCCTCCAGCCGGGCGCCGAACGGCACCGAGAAGGACTGCGCGAAGAACGCCCGGATCGCGGCGTGCCCGATGTTGGGGCCGTCGCCGATCGGGTCCTCCTGCGAGGCGTCCTCGGTGAACAGTGCGGTCGCCCCCTCGACGTCCTGGGAGCCGACCGCGGCCACGTACCGTTCGACGAGGCTGACGATCTGGTCCCGGCTCTGCATGGCGCCACCTTGGCACATGCAGCTGTGGTCAATAGCCTCAGGTGCATGAGCGGCGCGCTGATCGTTGTCGACGTCCAGAACGACTTCTGCGAGGGGGGCTCCCTGGCGGTGGACGGTGGTGCCCGGGTTGCCAGGGACATCGACGCGCTGTTGCAGCACTGGACACGTCAGGGCCCCGGCGCTCCGTCGTACGACGTGGTGGTGGCGACCAAGGACCATCACATCGACCCCGGGGCGCACTGGTCGGACCAGCCGGACTTCAAGGACACCTGGCCGGTGCACTGCAAGGTCGGCACCGACGGCGCGGCGTTCCACCCCGACCTCGATCCCCAGCCCTTCGACGCGGTCTTCCTCAAGGGCCAGTACGCCGCGGCCTACTCCGGCTTCGAGGGGCGTACGACGGACGGGGTCGGCCTGGCCGACTGGCTGCGTGAGCGCGACGTCGTCCGGGTCGACGTCTGCGGACTGGCCACCGACTACTGTGTGCGAGCCACCGCCCTGGACGCCGCGGCCCACGGGTTCAGCACCACCCTGGTGACCGGGCTGAGCGCCGGCGTCGCGCCAGAGACCACCCGGGCCACCCTCCTTGAACTCCGCGCCGCCGGTGTTGAGATGCGCGAAAAGTACCGTTGAGATGCGCGAAAGGCGCAGCCCTCGGGTGCAGATGACGCATCTCGCGGGTGCTTTTGGGCCCACTCGACGGTGCTTTTTGCCTAGCTCAACCGGCGCGCTCAGCGACCCGTGAAGTCCGGTCTGCGCTTCTCGGCGAAGGCCCGCATCCCCTCGCCGACGTCCTCGGAGCGCAGCAGCAGGGACTGGCCGGCACGTTCGCGCTGGAAGGCCCCGGACAGGGAGTCGAGAGTCGCCGCGTTGACGGCCTTCTTGGTCGCCGCGAGGGCAAGGGGCGCGCCCGCCGAGAGCCGGGCGACGACCTTGGCCAGGCCGGCGTCGTACTCCTCGTCGGGGAAGACGTGGGAGACCAGTCCCGCGTCGTAAGCCTCGCGAGCCCCCATCAGGTCGGAGAGCAGCGCCAGGCGCATCGCCCGGGCCCGGCCCACCGCCGCGGCCACGGTCGCGGTCGCGCCCCCGTCGGGCATCAGCCCGATCCGGGTGAACGCGAGGGTCAGCCCGGCAGACTCCTTGGCCACGACCAGGTCGCAGGCCAACGCGATCGACATCCCGACGCCGGCCGCGATCCCGTTCAGCCCGCAGACGACGGGTCGGTCGAGCTCGATGACCGAACGGATCGCCAGGTTGGCTGCGTCGACCGACGCGGCGTCGTACTTCTGCTCCGGGTTGGCTCCGGTCAGGTCCGCCCCGGCGCTGAAGGCCGGCCCGGACCCGGTGAGGACCACGACCCGCACCTCGTCACGCGAGGACGCGCCGCGAAGCTCCCCGATCAGGCCGGCGACCATCTCACCGGTCAGGGCGTTGAACGTGTCGGGCCGGTTCAGCGTGAGGAACAGGGCGCCATCGGCCAGTCGTACGTCGAGTTCGCTCATGTGGCCATTCTGCGACACTACGCACGTGCTGCACCTCCAGCTGCGTGTCCCCACGGGCCTGACCGACCAGGTGGTCGAGCTGCTGACCTCGGACGACACCGTGACGAACGTGGCCGTGGTCAAAGACGGCTACCTCAAGCCACCCGGTTGTCTGGTTCTCGCCGACGTCGCCCGTGAGGGCGCCAACCCGGTGGTCGCCGCCCTGCACGCCCTCGACCTGCATCACCGGGGGTCGATCATGCTCACCGAGCCGGACACGCTGCTGTCGGACGCCGCGACGCAGGCGGAGAACGCGGCGCCGGGCGAGCCCGACGACAGCATCGTCTGGGACGTCGTGGAGGACAAGGTGCGCAAGGAGAGCAAGCTGTCCTGGGTCTTCTTCACCTTCCTGACCCTGGCCACCCTGATCGCCGGCGCCGGCCGGCTGCTCGACGAGCCGATCCTGATCATCGGTGCGATGGTGGTGGGCCCGGAGTTCTCTCCCCTCGCCGCCATCTGTCTCGCGCTCGCGCGCCCCCGGTTCGAGATCCTGCCCGGGGCGCTGACCACCCTCGTCGTCGGGTTCGTCGGTGCGGTCGCGGTCGCCGTGCCGCTGTGGTTCGTGGCACACCTGCTCGGCCTCGCCAGCACCGCGGACGCCACGACCGGGAAGCTCACCGCCTTCATCGTCCAGCCCGACATCTGGTCGTTCCTGATCGCGCTGCTCGCCGGCACGGCCGGGGTGCTGGCGCTGACCACGTCGAAGTCGGGCCCGCTCGTCGGAGTCTTCATCTCCGTGACCACGGTTCCAGCGGTGGGCACCATCGCGTTGTGCATCGGTGTCGGCGGCTGGTCGGAGATCCTCAGCGCGCTGACCCAGCTGGGCGTCAACCTGGTCGCGATCGTGCTCGCGGGCACGTTCACCTTCCTGCTGCAGCGCCTGGTCTGGTCCCGGGTGAGCCCACCGACGTCGCATTTCGGGTCCCGTCGCTGAAGGCCGCCTTGCGGGCCGCGCGACGCAGCGTGGCCAGCACCGCCTTGCCGGTGACCAGGATCAGGACGGCGTTGGTGATCGCGCGGCCGAGGTCCCAACCCAGCGAAGTGGTGAAGGAGAAGATCACGAACCGGTGCAGGTTCACCCACGGCGAGCCACCCGGCAAGAAGCTGAGCCCGGTGCCGCCGCCGACCCCGAACGGCCAGAACGACAGGTTCAGCAGCATCCCGTAGACCAGGCCGGCCACCGCGCCGTACGCCGCAAGCAGGAGCACCTCCCCGCGTCGCGGAACACGCGGCAGCATCCCGGCGAACATTCCGACCCAGGCGGACCCCAGCATCTGGTAGGGCAGCCACGGCCCGACACCTCCGGTGAGCAGGGCCGACGCGAACAACGTCGTCGCACCGAGCACGAAGCCGAAACCAGGTCCGAACACGCGCCCGGCCAGCACCAGCAGGAAGAAGACCAGCTCGATGCCGGCGGTCCCCGCCGACAAGGGCCGCAGCGCAGCGCCGACGGCCGACAACACACCCAGCATCGCGACGGCTTTCGGGTCCAGACCGCCCTCGGAGATCTCCAGCAGCACGACCGCGAGCACGACCGGGAGCAGCAGCGCGAAGACCAACGGAGCCTTGCCGTCGTCGGCGAGCGCCGAGCCGGGCGAGACCACCAGCGGCCAGCAGAACGCCAGCAGACCGCCGACCGAGGCGAGCACGATGGCCGCGGTCGAGCGCGGCCGCAGCGCCACGGCTGCACCGTTCATGGGGCCACCGCGTCACGTACCTGGTCGACGGTGAGCCAGCCGCCGCCGAGCACCTTGGACACCTGCGGTGCGTACGCCGGGGAGGACACCACCACTGACGCCGTCGGACCGTCGGCCACGATCTCACCGCCGGCCATCACCAGCACCCGATCGGCGGACTCCGCGACGAACTCCACGTCGTGGGTCGAGAGCAACACCGCCATCCCGTCGTCGGCGAGCTCGCGAAGCACGGCGGCCAGCGCGGCCTTGGCCGGGTAGTCCAGGCCCCGGGTCGGCTCGTCGAGCAGCAGCGCCCGCGGCCGCGCACTGAGCTGTACGGCGAGCACCAGCGCCAGCCGCTGGCCCTCGGAGAGGTCGCGCGGATGGGTCCCCTCGGGCACCCCCGGGACCACCCGGTCGAGCAGCGCGCGGCAGGTACCGGGCGCCGAACCGGTCTCCTTGTCGGCCTGGGCGCACTCCTCGGCGACGCTGGGCAGGTAGAGCAGGTCGGCCGGGGTCTGTGGCACCAGGCCGACGACGGAACGCCGCTGGCCGGCACCGAGAGCGCGAGGGTCGCCCAGCTCACCCGCGACGACCCGGCCCGAGGTGCGCGGACCGGTGCCCTGCACCGCCCACAGCAGCGAGGACTTGCCGGCACCGTTGCGGCCCATCAGCGCGGCGATCTCCCCGGCACGCAGCGCCATGGTGACCTTGTCGACGGCCAGCACGGAGCCGTGCCGCACGACGACGTCGGACGCGGACAGCGCTGGTACAAGTGACGTGACCGAGGATCGGGGCTGCACCACGGGAAGGGTTGCGCGCAGGTCGCCGGCCCTGCGGTAGGCGTCGCGCACCGACATCGGCAGCGGCGACCAGCCGGCCCAGCGTCCCAGCTGCACCACCGGCGGCGCGATCGTCGAGGTCACCATCATCTGAGCGGGAAGCCCTGCGCCCACGCATCCGTCGGCAACGTGCACCACGCTGTCGGCGTACTGCAGCACCCGTTCGACGCGGTGCTCGGCCATCACCACCGTGACGGCGAGGTCGTGCACCAGCCGGGTCACGGCCGCCAGCACCTCTTCGGCGCCGGTCGGGTCCAGCGCGGAAGTGGGCTCGTCGAGCACCAGGATCCGAGGGTGCGTGGTCAGCACCGACCCGATCGCGACCCGCTGCTGCTGGCCGCCGGACAGGTCGCGCAGGGGCGCTCCGCGCAGGTCGGCGATGCCGAGCAGGTCGAGGGTCTCCTCCACGCGCCGTCGCATCGTGTCGGCCGGCAGCCCGAGCTGCTCCATGCCGTAGGCGAGCTCCTCCTCGACGGTGTCGGTGACGAACCCGGCCAGCGGGTCCTGACCGACCACACCGACGTACGCCGCCAGGTCGCGCGGCCGGTGGGTGCGGGTGTCGAGCCCCTCGACCAGCACCCGGCCCGAGAGCGTGCCGCCGGTGAAGTGCGGCACCAGCCCGTTGACCGCCCCGAGGAGGGTGCTCTTGCCGCTGCCGGTGCGGCCCACGACCAGCACCAGCTCACCCTGCTCGATCACGAGGTCGACGTTGCGCAGCACCGGCTCGGCGTGGCCATCGAAGGTCACCGACACGTCCTCGAAGCGGATCGCGTCCATCAGGCGGCCACCGTCTCGCGCCGGGTGGCGCGGACCGTCGAGACGGCCGGTGGCGGGGTGAGTACGACGGGCAGGGCCGCCAGCGCGATGCCCGCCAGCGCGAGGGCGGGCAGCAGCGGAGCAGCCAGCGGCTGGACCTGGAGGTACGTCGAGAGCGGGCTCAGGTGACTGGACAGCAGCAGCAGGCCGGCGCAACCCACTCCGCACAGCACGGTCAGCGTCTCCGCCGTGCGCCACGGGTCGGGGCGGTAGCTGGTCACCAGCACCGCCCGGCCCGAAAGCCAGGTGCCCGCGACGCACAGCAACAGGCCGACCGACAGCACCGCCAGGCCGATCCCGCCGGGGAGATTGTCGGGAACGAGCACGCCGTACAACCCGATCCCGACCGCGAGCAGGCCACCGAGGGTGAGACCGGGCAGCCACCTGGCGCGCGACCGCTCGGTGCTGCCGTAGCCGCGGCACTCCATCGCCGAAGCGAGCATCAGCGACCGGTCCAGGGTGTCCTGCAACACCGGCAGCGCCACCCGCGGCAGCGTCCGCAGCCCGTGGCCGGCTTCACCGCGAAGGTGTCGCGCACGCATCACCCGCTGCACGCTCTCGGCGAGCTGGGGCGCGACGCTGACCGAGACCACGACGGCGGTGCCGACCTCGTGCAGCGCCCGGGGCAGCGAGCGCAGCAGCCGTTTGGGGTTGGCGAGCGCATTGGCGGCGCCGATGGCGACGATCAGCACGGCGAGCTGGAGCCCCACGCAGGTCGCGGCGAGCAGGCTCTCGAGGTAGACCGGGCCACCGATCTGGATACCGGCCGCCCAGTCGGGCAGCGGCACCGACGGCAGCCGGACCAGCACGTGGTCGCCGTACTTGAAGCCGACCAGCACGTGGAAGACCACCCGCATCGCCACCACGACCAGGCCCAGCCAGACATACAGCCGGAAGGATCGTGCCCAGGGCGATGTGCCCCGCCGCGCCGCGACCACCAGCCACACCGAGCAGAACATCAACAGCAGCTCGAGCGGGTTGGTGGTCAGCCCTGCTGCGACGGCCACGCCCAGCGCCCAGCCCCACCAGGCGACCGGATGCAGGTCGCGAGGCAGGTCCAGGGCGGGGAGCGTGGTCGTCACCGGGTTGCTCAGCGCCGACGTACGACGGTCACTGCCCCGGCAGCACCCCCGAGGACCACCAGCGCCGCGACCCCCCAGAGCCACGACCTGCTGCTGTCCCCCGTTGGCTGGGTGCTGGTCTGGGCAGGGGCGGAGACCACCGCCTCAGAGGGCTCGCCGCTGGGGGTCGCGGAGAGCGAAGCAGCGCCCTCCTTGTGCTTCGTCCCTTGTCCGGCCGCGCCCTTGGCCTTCTTGTCCTTCGTGTTCTTCTTGACCGGTGCGGCCGACGTGGCTGGCTTGGCCGCCTTGGTGCTGCCCACCCCGGCCGGCTTGGTCGCTGCAGACTTCTTGGGCGTCCCAGACCTGCTCGGTGCCGCGCCGCCCGGGTTGCCGGCCGAGCTCGTACCACCGCTCGGCGCGGGACCCGTGCTCGGTCTCGGCTTGGGCGCCGGCTTGGGCGCCGGCTTGGGGTTCGGCTTGGGGGCCTGTGCGGCAGCCGGTGGCGGCGTGCCGGGCTTCGCGCCGTTGCCGAACCGCCAGCCCTCCACCGAGCCTGGCGCCGGGTTGGAGCTCGCCGCACCCTGGCTGCTGTAGGACCATCCCCCACCCCGCTTAGCGTGGAAGTAGGCCCAGTAGGCGTTGGCCGGCGGTGTGCGGCCGCAGGGGGCCTTCGGGACGGTGTTGATCGAGCACACGAACGCCTGCCCGTCGGCATAGGTGTAGGAGAAGCCAGCCGAGGTGAGCGCCGCCGTCCCCGACGACGGATCGCCCAGCGCGCAACCGGAAACGGTGTGGTCGGGGAACTGCACGATCACGGTCACCCCACTGCTACCCGAGCAGGCCGCAGCCTGCGCCGTACCCCCCGTCGCAACGAGGGGTACGGCGAGCACCAGGGCGACCAGCGCCCGACGGAAGAGGGTCGAGGTCAGCACGACACCCGAGGGGAGCTGTGCTTGGCGCCCCGGTTGGTGATCTTCAGCAACGACGTGCCGGAGAACCCGAGCACCGCCTGGGTGGTGGCCCGCAGGTCCTGGTCGACCAGCCTGGCCTTGGTGTGCTGGGACCTGGCTTGGCTGATCCGGGCCCTGTCGTAGGCAACGCCGCCGCGCATCGAGGCCGGGTAGGCGCAGCCGAAACGCAGCGTCGTGAGGAAGTGGCGACCCTTGCGGCCCAGGGAGTGGTAGCCCGCCGAGTCGAAGCTCATCACGGCCAGGCCCGTGCTGTTCGCGTTGGGGCCCGAGGTCGTCGCGCCGCCCTTGACGCCGCCGGCGGAGGTCATCCTCGACTTCAGGTACCGGATCGCCCAGGTGATCCTGCGCTTGGTGACCTCGGTCTGGGGTGCGGCGAGCAGACCCTGCACCGCGAACGACGTTGCGTCCGGGTCGGCCTTGCGGTTGGAGGAGCAACCACGGCCGGCCACGTTGAGCTGGAAGCCGCCGTTCGTGCACTGCTGCTTGCGCAGGAAGCTGATCGAGCTGTAGCTGAGCTTCTGCCCGGCCCGCGCGAGGGAGACCAGCGCAAGGGACTGCCCGATGGTGTTGGAGTAGTCGCCGTACTGGGACTTGTCCGAGAAGCGGCCCGATGCGGTCTGGAGAGACTTGAGCCTCGTGACAAGGTCGACTCCGCCGAGGGTTCCCGTCGGTGTGGCACGTTGGGACAGCGAGACGAGCAACGCCTTCGCGGTTGCGCCGGCGTACGCCTCTGCAGTGCCGTCGCCGATGTAGCTCGCGATGTGGTTGCCGACGTAGGCAGTGGCCTTCCCCGAGCGGTAGTCGCCGACGCCCGCGGAGTCCATCGCCAGGACGGCGTCGAGGGTCAGCCCGTAGTCGGGGTAACCACTGGTTGCGAAGTGTGATCCGTGGGCGGCCAGATAGCGCTGGACCACGCCCGCGGACGTCTGGGCCCGGGGCGACGTCGACGCCTGTGCGGCGACCGAAGGAACGGCGATCGCCAGAGCGGCGACGGCCGCGGCGACCGCGACACTGCGTCTGGGCCGGTTGATGGGGAGTTTCATGGGTGCCTCTTTCATTGCGGTTCGTGACGCGAACCCGGATGAGAGAGGCATCCCTGGGGACCAAGCCATCCAGGCTCCGTCCGCTGACCTCGACGGTTGATGGAGCCGCTGCGAGGACCAGGTACTCCGACTCGTCACCTCGCGGTGACCTACGGCTGCGGGTCAGTGCCGGACTCGGACCGGCTTCCCCTGGATCTCACGTGCTGGTGCCCCTTGCAGGGGAACCGTTGCGAAATCTAACACGGTTCACGCCGACCACTTCTCGACCAGCTTGGTGAGCACGGTGAGGTTGCGTGTGGTGGCCGGACCGAAGACCTTCTCGACCGTGTCATTTCCCGTGCGGGCCTCGTGGAAGCTCTTGCTCAGCAGCAGGTGCACCCCCCGGCGGCCGACCCGTACATGCTCGCCCGGCACCTCGCGGGACTCGAACGCCGTCGCGCTCTCCGGGGCAGCACTCCCCTGCAGCAGCGCGACGTACTGGCCGGTCGACGACTCGTCCGCAAGGTCCACCGCGAAGCGCTGCGCGTCGTCGTACACCTCGACCAGCTCGGCTGCAGAGAACAGGCAGACGGGTACGGCGAAACCGCGGTCGGCCGCCATCGCCTGCTCCAACGCCGCCCGAACCTTCTCGGTGGACCGCAGACTCGTCCTGAACCGCACGTTTCCGGTCTGGATGTGCGTCTCGACATCCTCGAACCCGGCCTCGCCCAGCGCCGCACGCAGC
>JBBSVL010000061.1:0-10519 GCA_038233595.1 Propionibacteriales bacterium
AGCAGCCAGGGCGACGTCAACGAGTCGTTCATCTTCGCCGCGTCGTACAACGCCCCGGTGGTGTTCTTCTGCCAGAACAACCAGTGGGCGATCTCGGAGCCGATCGAGCGGCAGAGCCGGATCCCGCTCTACCAGCGCGCCCTGGGCTTCGGCTTCCCCGGTGTCCGGGTCGACGGCAACGACGTGCTCGCGACGTACGCCGTGACGCAGGCCGCCCTGCAGCGGGCCCGCGAAGGCAGCGGCCCGACCCTGATCGAGGCCTACACCTACCGGATGGGCGCGCACACCACGACCGACGACCCGACCCGCTACCGGCTCTCCGCCGACGTGGAGAACTGGAAGCTCAAGGACCCGATCGCCCGCGTCGAGGTCTACCTCAAGCGCAACGGCCTGGGGTCACAGGAGTTCTTCGACTCGGTGTCCAAGGAGGCCGACGAGCTCGGCGTACGCCTGCGTGACGGGGTGCGTGCCCTGCCCGACCCGAGCCCGCTGGAGATCTTCGGCAACGTCTACGCCGAGATCACCGCCGAGCTGGAGGAGCAGCGCGACGGCTTTGCGGCCTACCTGGAGTCCTTCGAGAAGGAGACCGTCTGATGGCGAAGGTAACCCTGGCCAAGGCGCTCAACGCGGGCCTGCGCAAGGCGATGGAGGATGACCCCAAGGTCCTGCTCATGGGTGAGGACGTCGGCAAGCTCGGCGGCGTCTTCCGGATCACCGACGGTTTGCAGAAGGACTTCGGCGAGGACCGGGTCATCGACTCCCCGCTGGCTGAGTCCGGGATCATCGGCACCGCGGTCGGGATGGCGATGCGTGGTTACCGACCGGTCGTCGAGATCCAGTTCGACGGCTTCGTCTACCCCGGCTACGACCAGATCGTCAGCCAGGTCGCGAAGATCCACTTCCGGACCCAGGGTTTCGTCAAGATGCCGATGGTGATCCGGATCCCCTTCGGCGGCGGCATCGGCGCGGTCGAGCACCACTCGGAGTCACCCGAGGCGCAGTTCGCGCACACCCCCGGGCTGAAGGTGGTGGCCTGCTCCAACCCGGTCGACGGCTACTGGATGATCCAGCAGGCCATCGCCTCCGACGACCCGGTGGTGTTCCTGGAGCCGAAGCGGCAGTACCACGCCGACAAGGCCGAGTTGAATGAGGGAGCTGAGACGTCCGAAATCCAACCGTTGTTCAGCTCGCGGGTGGTCCGCCGCGGCACCGACGTCACGCTGCTCGGCTACGGCCCGATGGTCAAGACCTGTCTGAAGGCGGCCGAGGCGGCCGCCGGTGAGGGCCGCTCGATCGAGGTGATCGACCTGCGCACCCTTTCGCCGTTGGACATGGGGCCCGTCTTCGAGTCCGTACGACGCACCGGCCGGGTCGTGGTCACGCACGAGGCCCACGTCAACCTTGGCATGGGCGCGGAGGTCTCGGCCCGGATCACCGAGCAGTGCTTCTACTCCCTGGAGGCCCCGGTGCTGCGGGTGGGCGGCTTCGACACGCCGTACCCCCCCAGCCGGATCGAGGAGGAGTACCTCCCCGATCTCGACCGGGTGCTGGACGCCGTCGACCGCACCTTCGAGTTCTGAGGAGCCTGATGCCTGAGTACCTCCTGCCCGATGTGGGCGAAGGACTGACCGAGGCCGAGATCGTCACCTGGAAGGTGAAGGTCGGTGACACGATCGCGATCAACGACGTGGTGGTCGAGATCGAGACCGCCAAGTCACTGGTCGAGCTGCCCTCGCCGTACGCCGGCGTGGTGGGCGCGCTGCTGGTGCCCGAGGGCGAGACCGTCGTCGTGGGCACCCCGATCATCCGGATCGGCGACTCCTCGGAGGTTGAGGAGCCAGGAGCGAGCGTCTCCAAGTCGCCGCCTTCTCCTGCGGACCTCAGCGCCATGGACCTCTCCAACCCGGCGGCCAGCGGTGGCGGCGAGGGCGAGAGCCTGGTCGGGCGCAGCAAGGCGGAACGTGGGCCCGAACGCCGCAGCCGCAAGGGGGCGACCTTGCCACGCACGGAGGCCGGCGCTGCCACCCAGCAGCAGGTGCAGGGTGCCTTCGCGCCCGGTGGCGCCTGGTCCGAAGGGGTGGAGTCCGCCGAGACCATCGACGACGCCGTCCCGGCCGACGAGCCGGTCGTCCCTGCGCAGCCCGCCGAGCCGATCGCGCCGGCCGACGTACGCGCGCTGGCCAAGCCGCCGGTGCGCAAGCTGGCCAAGGACCTCGGGGTCGACCTGACGGAGCTGGCTGGGCTGTCCGGCACCGGCCCCAACGGCTCGATCAGCCGCGAGGACGTGCAGGCCGCCGCTTCGTCCGCAACGTCATACGAATCGGCTGCTACTGCGACCACTTCGTATGACGTCCCGGCGGGTGAGCGGGAGTGGCGCGAGCCGATCAAGGGTGTGCGCAAGAGGATGGGCCAGGCGATGGTCGAGTCGGCCTTCACGCTGCCCCATGTCACCGAGTGGGTCACGCTCGACGTGACGCCGGCGATGGAGCTGGTCGCGCGACTGCGAGGTCGCCGGGAGTTCCGCGACGTCCGGGTCTCCCCGATGCTGGTGCTGGCCCGCGCGGCCTGCCTGGCGATGAGGCGTACGCCCGAGGTCAACTCCTGGTGGGACGAGAAGGCCCAGGAGGTCGTGTTCAAGCGCTACGTCAACCTCGGTATCGCCGCGGCCACACCACGTGGGCTCGTCGTACCCAACGTGAAGGACGCCGAGTCGCTCTCCCTGGTGGACCTTGCCCGGGCGCTAAACCAGCTCGCCGAGACGGCCCGCAGCGGGAAGACCCAACCGGCCGAGATGAGCGGTGGCACCTTCACCATCACCAACGTGGGTGTCTTCGGTGTCGACGCCGGCACGCCGATCATCAACCCCGGCGAGTCCGCGATCCTGTGCTTCGGCGCGGCCAAGCGGCAGCCGTGGGTGGTCACCGCAGCCGACGGCACCGAGTCGATCCAGATCCGCGACGTCTGCACCCTGGCGCTGGCCTTCGACCACCGGCACGTCGACGGTGAGAAGGGCTCGCGTTTCCTGGCCGATGTCGCCGGGATCATGGCCGACCCCGGCACCGCCCTGCTGTTCTGATCCTCCGGAAGCCGGCAGATACCCTTCGGACATGCCGACCCTGCTGGCTCCCGCCCGCATCCATGCCGACCCGTCACGGGAGCGGCTGGGGACCTCAGCGACCTATGTGACGGGCGTCCGCACGGTGGCGTCGGTGACCCTGTCGGCGGTCGCGGCCTACCACGACAGCAAGACGCTGCTCGTCGTGGCGCTCCTCGTCTACTGGTTCGGTGACTCGCTGGACGGCTTCGTGGCGCGGGTCCGGGACTGCGAGACCCGCACCGGCGCCGTACTCGACATCCTGTGCGACCGGTTCTGCTGCGCGGCGTTCTACATCGGGCTGGCGTGGCTGGAGCCACACCTGGCACCGGCGATCTTCGTCTACCTCGCCGAGTTCATGGTGGTCGACTTCTTCATCTCACTCGGGTTCCTGGCCTGGCCGATCACCAGCCCCAACTACTTCTACGTGGTGGACCGCAAGCTCTACCTGTGGAACTGGTCCAAGCCTGGCAAGACCCTGAACTCCGCGCTCTTCGCGGTGCTGCTCCTGGTCACCGGCTGGATGCCGCTGGGCCTGGCGATCGCGCTGGGCCTGATGGTGATCAAGGTCGTCTCCTTCGCCCGGATGCTCCGGATCGGGCTGCCGATCTCGTCGGCACCCCTCCCGGAGGAGGAGCGCACGGCCGCCACGGCGGGGCACTCCCAGTCGTGAAGCTGGTCCTCACCACGGTCCTGGTTGCGTTCGGATCGGCGGTCTTTCCGCTGATCAACATCGAGGCCTACCTCGGCGCCGTCAGCGCGGCGGTGCAGGACGTCGGGGTGGTGAGCGTGGCAGCGGCCGCCGCGATCGGGCAGACGGCAGGCAAGGTGGTGCTGTACTACGCCGCGGAATGGGCGATGAACCTGCCCTGGATCAAGAAGAAGATGTCCACGCCGAAGTTCGAGGCGTCCTACGAGAAATGGCGCGTCCGGATCGCCGAACACCCCGGGCAGACCACCGCCCTGCTGCTGGCCTCCGCCGCCCTCGGCTTCCCACCACTGCTGGTGATCGCGGTGCTCGCGGGACACCTGCGCGTCAACATCTGGCTGTTCGTGAGCACCTGCGTGTCCGGCCGTTTCGTACGTTTCCTGGTGCTGCTGGGCTCCGCCGACTGGCTGGTCCACCAGTTCCACCGGATCGCCGGATGATCGTCCGCGAGATCGCCCCGGCTGCCAGTGCGGACCTGCGTCGCGACGTGCTGCGTGGCGGCCGACCGGTGCCGCTGCCCGGCGACGAGGGTCCGGCCTTCCACGTCGGGGTCTACGACGCGGGCGTGCTCGTCGCCACCGGCAACGTCCGGGCCACGCCCGTGCCCTGGCTTCCCGACGAGGCGGGGTGGCGCGTTCGCGGCATGGCTACCGACCCCGGACACCGGGGAAGGGGTGCCGGAGCGCTGGTGCTCGACGCGCTCACCGCGCACGCGCGCGAGCACGGAGGTGGCGTGCTCTGGTGCAACGCGCGCACTCCGGCCCAGCGCTTCTACGAGCGCGCCGGTCTCCAGACCCGAGGCGAACCCTGGGACGAGCCCGAGATCGGCCCCCACGTGGTGATGTGGCGCCGCCTCTAGAAGTGCGAGAACCGGTCCGTCCGGTGCTGGACGAGATCCGCCGGGTCCCGGCCGAGCAGCTGCCCCAGCTCCCAGCGCAGCACCGCGCCGACCCGGCGGCAGAACTCCTCGGGCTCGTCGGCCGCGTCGGGGTGCTCCGCGACGATCCGGTCCACCATCCCGGCCGTCCGCAGGTCGACCGCGCGTACCCGTTGCGCGCGGGCCATCTCCGGAGCGTGCTCGGTGTCGCGGTGCACGATCGCACTCGCGCCCTCCGGCGGCAGCGGGGAGAGCCAGGCGTGCTGCGCGGCGATCACCCGGTCGGCCGGCAGCAGCGCGAGCGCGGCCCCGCCGTTGCCCTCGCCGAGCATCAGGCACAGCGTCGGCGCCGACAGCGTGACCAGGTCGGCCAGGCACCGGGCGATCTCGCCGGCAAGCCCGCCCTCCTCGGCCTCCGGTGACAAGGCGCCACCAGGGGTGTCGATCACGGTCATCAGCGGCAGCCCGAGCTCGACGGCCAGCCGCATCCCGCGCCGAGCCTCCCGCAGGGCCCCCGGCCCGAGCGGGTGGGCGGTGGTCTGGCCACGTCGGTCCTGGCCCAGGAACACGCACGGCACGTCACCGAAGCGCACCAGCGCGATCAGCAGTCCCGGGTCGTACTCACCCTCACCGGTGCCGTTGAGCGGGATCACGTCGGAGGCGGCGTACCGCAGCAGCCGTCGGACGCCGGGCCGGTCCGGCCGTCGCGACCGGGTGATCGCGTCCCATGCCTCGACGTCGGGGATCTCCTCCTCGACGGGCTCGGGCAGCTCCGCGAGCGCCGGCGTCGCACGCAGGATCTCCAGCGCTCGGTGCACGATGTCGCCGATCTGCTCGGGAGGTACGACGGCGTCGACGATGCCGTGCGCGAACAGGTTCTCCGAGGTCTGCACGTCCTCGGGGAACGGGCGGTCGTAGAGCGCCTCGTAGACCCGCGGGCCGAGGAACCCGACGAGTGCGCCCGGCTCGGCGACGGTGACGTGGCCCAGCGAGCCCCAGGAGGCCATCACGCCGCCGGTGGTGGGGTGGCGCAGGTAGACCAGGTACGGCAGACCGGCCCGCTTGTGCCCGGCGATCGCCGCCGAGATGCGGATCATCTGGACGAACGCCGGGGTGCCTTCCTGCATCCGGGTGCCGCCGCTGGTCGGCGCTGCCAGCAGCGGGATGCCTTCCGCGGTGGCTCGTTCGATCGCGGTCACCAACCGGGTCGCCGCAGCCATCCCGATGGACCCGGCCAGGAAGCCGAACTCGGAGACGACCACAGCCACCCTGCGGCCACGCAACCGTCCTTCGCCGGTGAGCACCGACTCGTCGACACCGCTCTTCTCCGCCGCCCGGGCCAGGGTCGCGGCGTACGCCTCGTCGATGCCCTCCCGATCCGGCGGCGTGTCCCAGGACGACCAGGAGCCGTCGTCGAGGACCAGGTCGATCAGCTCACGTGCACGGAGGTGGCTCATCTGCCGGATCGTACGGCGGACGCAGCCGTGGCGGGTCAGGGGTAGCTGATCCCCGTGGCCTCCTCGCTGACCTCCCACATCCGGCGCTGCGCCTCGGTGTCACGGGAGAGCTTGGTGGACGACACGATGCGCGGCGGCCCCGCGAGCTGGCCGGCGTTCATCGGCCCGACGTAGGTCGACCCCGGCAACGGTGCCGTCGCCGCCATCAGGGACGGCCACGCGCCCATCTCGGCCGGCTGGCCGACCAGCGCGAAGACGCCCTGCAGGATCGCCCCCCGCCGGGTCTCCCCATTGGCACTGCGGCCGGCACCCATCAGCTCGGTCGCGCTGTAGCCCGGGTGCGCTGCCAGGGCGACCACCGGCAGACCTCCGGTGCGCAGTCGCCGGTCGAGCTCGAAGGTGAACAGCAGGTTCGCCAGCTTCGACTTCGCGTAGGCATCCCAGCGCGAGTAGCGCAGGGGCGTGCGATGCGGGTCGCCGAGAGGGGCGGTCCGGGCGAGCCGGTGTGCCAGGGAGGCGACGGTGACCACGCGACCGGCGCCGCTGGCCGCCAGCTGGGGCAGCAGCAGCCCGGTCAGCAGGAACGGTCCGAGGTGGTTGGTGGCCAGCTGCAGCTCGAAGCCGTCCACGGTGCGCTTCTTGGGGGTCGCCATCACCCCGGCGTTGTTCACCAGCACGTCGAGGGCGCCCAGCCCGGTGGCCCGCTCGGCTGCCCGTCGTACGGAAGCGAGGTCGGAGAGGTCCACGACCAGGTCCTGGAACCTCGCCGCGGGAACCTCGGCCTCGAGCATCCGTCGGGTCGCCGCGAGCTTGTCGACCGACCGGGCCGCCAGCACCACCTCGGCGCCGTGCCGGGCCAGCTCGAGCGCGGTCTGGGTGCCGATCCCGCTGGTGACCCCGGTGACCAGGATCCGCTTGCCTGCGAGTTCGGGAATCTCCGCCGGGGTCCAGGTCATGGAGCGACTGTCATGGGGTGCCTGTCATGGGGTGACTGCCAGGCCGGCCAGAAACCTGGCGCCCAGCTCCTGGTCGCCGACGACCTCGACCGACCGGGTCTGCGGCGTACGACGTCCGCCACTGAGCAACAAGAAGCTCTCGGTGCCCATCCGCAGCGTCGTGTCGGGTACGACATCCCCGGGAGCCGGCCCGCCCCGCCCGCTCTCCGCGACGCCCACCACGAACCGGGTCGGCGCGTCGGTGAGCTCGACGGCGGCCGACTGTCCGGGAGCCGCCCCGGCGCGCTTGCCCAGGACAAAACCCAGCCCGCCGCCGAAGACGTCGACCACGTGCCTGGCGCCTGCACCGTCGAGGTTGCCCGGCCTGCCGGTTGCGCGCCGGATGTCCTGCTCGTGCATGAAGACGTCGAGCGGCCGGTTGGACAGCAAGGTGCCCCAGCTCCACGGCGCGTCGCCGGGTGTTCTGGGAGGTCGGGCGGCTGCGTCGGTCGGTGGGTTCTCCCGCGTCTCGGCGAGCCGTCGTCGGGCCGAGGTCTCGATCTCATGCAGCAGCTCGGCACGGGTGCGCTCCTTGCGAGCGATCACGCCCTGCTCGGTGTAGAACCCGGTCAGGCTGGTCACGTGCCGCAGCGCCTCCGGCACCGGGACGGTCTCCTCGGGTGCGCCGGCGGCCACCGCCTCCAGGTGGGCAGTGTGGCTGACCAGGTCGTGAACGCTCCAGCCGGGCAGGTCCGTCGGGGTCTCCCAGTCGGTCGGGTCCAGCTCGCGCACCAGAGCCGTGAAGTCGGCCAGGGTGGTCTCGAAGGTGTCCAGCAGGCCCAGCAGCCGTTGCCGGTCGTCGATGGGGTCGCTCATGCCGGGCAGCCTAGCCAGCAGGGGTCGTAGGCCCTCGCTCGTCTCAGCGAACCCTCACGACGAGCTTGCCGCGCGCGTGGCAAGTCTTGGCCTTCTCCAGTGCCGACAGTGCCTGGTCGAACGGGTAGACGTCCTCCAGCCAGCGTCGGGCACGGCAACCTCTGCTGGCTTGACGATCTGATCTACCGAGCCCTCGACTACACCGGCGGGGGTCGCGTGTCGCGCCGCTCCTCGATGCGGACCGACCGGCTGCGCTGGGCGTTGATCACCAGGGCCAGGATGATCGCCAGGATGCCGATCACGATCAGGATCCAGCCCAGTGTGTTGGAGTCGAGGTTCGCGTCGATGTTCGCCGGCAGGTTGACGACGTTGAGGGCGAGGATCAGCCCGATCACCAGCAGGACGACGCCGAGTCCGATACCCATGTGTGCTCCTAGTGCTCGTGGACGAGTAGCCCGATGCTCAGAGAGTACGGCGAAACCCTCCGCAGTGCACTCACCCTCGGGGCGGGTCAGAAGGATGTCTCGTCGAGGTCCATCAGCGACAGGTCGGTCGACTCGGCGATCGCGCGCTCGGCACTGACCCGCGGCAGGTTGGTACGGGCGAAGAACTGCGCCGCCGCCACCTTGCCCTGGTAGAAGTCCTTGTCCTTGGCCGACACGTCGCCGCCCAGCTTGCCCAGGGCGACCTCGGCGCCGCGCAGCAGCAGCCACGCGCAGATGATGTCGCCGAGCACCATCAGCAGCCGGCTGGTGTTCAGGCCGACCTTGTAGATGTTGCGGATGTCTCCGCCTTCGGCTGTCTCGTCGGCGCTCATCAGGGTGTCGATCATGTGGCCGACCAGGGCCTGGCCGTCCTCGAGGGCGGTGGCCAGCAGCTCACGCTCGACCTTGAGCCGGCCGTTCCCCGCCTCGGACTTGATGAACCCCTCGATCTCGGAGGACAGGTGTCCCAACGCCTGTGCCTGGTCCTTGACGATCTTGCGGAAGAAGAAGTCCTGGCCCTGGATCGCGGTGGTGCCCTCGTAGAGGGTGTCGATCTTGGCGTCCCGGACGTACTGCTCGACCGGGTAGTCCGACAGGAAGCCGGAGCCGCCGAAGGTCTGCAGCGACTCGGTGCCGAGCAGCACCCAGGAGCGTTCCGACCCGTAGCCCTTGACGATCGGGAGGAGCAGGTCGTTGACCCGCATCGCCAGCTCGTCCTTCTCACCCTTGTGCTCGGACATCTGGATCCGGTCCTGCCACGAGGCGGTGTAGAGCACCAGTGAGCGCATCGCCTCCGCGAAGGACTTCTGGGTCATCAGCGAGCGTCGTACGTCGGGGTGGTGGGTGATCGTGACCCGCGGTGCGGTCTTGTTCGCAGCCTCCGTCAGGTCGGCCCCCTGCGCCCGGGTCTTCGCGAACTCCAGCGCGTTGAGGTAGCCGGTCGAGAGGGTCGCAATAGCCTTGGAGCCGACCATCATCCTGGCGTTCTCGATGACCTGGAACATCTGCGCGATGCCGTCGTGCACCTCCCCGAGGAGGTAGCCCACAGCGGGCTCTCCGGAACCGGTCGCAGCGTCGCCGAAGGTCAGCTCGCAGGTGTTGGAGACCTTGATCCCCATCTTGTGCTCGACGTTGGTGACGTAGGCGCCGTTGCGCTCACCGAGCTCGCCGGTCTCGAGGTCGAAGTGGAACTTGGGCACGATGAACAGGGACAGGCCCTTGGTGCCCGGTCCACCGGCGCCCTCGACGCCGGAGGGGCGCGCCAGGACCATGTGGATGATGTTCTCGCACAGGTCGCTCTCCGCCGAGGTGATGAACCGCTTGACGCCCTCGATGTTCCAGGTGCCGTCGGCGTTCGGGGTGGCCTTGGTGCGTCCCGCTCCGACGTCGGAGCCGGCGTCGGGCTCGGTCAGCACCATCGTGGTGTTCCAGTCGCGGTCCACGATGTGCTGCGCGATCCGCTTGTCCCGCTGGTTGCCGTTGCGGTGCAGGATGCCGGCGAACATCGGCCCGGCGCCGTACATCCAGATTGCCGGGTTGGCGCCCAGCACCAGCTCGCCCATCGCCCAGTTGAAGCTGGACGGCGCGGGGGTGCCACCGAGCTCCGCCATCGTCCCCAGGCGCCAGTACTCGGAGTCCATCCAGGTGCGGTAGCTCTTCTTGAACGACTCCGGGACCGGCGCGGTGTGCGTCTTGGGGTCGAAGACCGGCGGGTTGCGGTCGGAGTCCTCGAAGGAGGCGGCGAGGTCCTCGCGCGCCATCCGGTCCACCTCGGTGAGGATGGACTTCGCGGTGTCGAGGTCGATCTCGGCGAACGGGCCCTGGCCCAGCACCTCGTCGCGGCGGAGCACCTCGAAGAGGTTGAACTCGATGTCTCGGATGTTGCTTTTGTAGTGGCTCATCACTGCACCTCGTACTCGTCGGTAACTTTACTAAGCGTACCCGCCGGTAACCCGCACAGGCAACCAAGCCTAGTGAGCCTCGCCACCCAGGGTTCCCGACCCGGGAGGTGTTGATCTGCGCCGAACGGGTACTGCACCGGCTCCCACCTCCGACCTCGAGGAGCCAGCGCAGATGGCCGACGACG
>JBBSVL010000062.1:0-10477 GCA_038233595.1 Propionibacteriales bacterium
GACCGACGGCCCGCCCGGCTCCTTCGTCGTACCCGAGGGCACGGACGTTCGTGCGCTGTCCCGGGCCCTTGCACCCGAGCGCCCGATCGGGCTCGCCATGCTCCGGGTCCGTACCGGCGCCGCCCGCGACCTGCGTCGGCGGGCCACGTCTGTGACCACGTCGTCCGAGGCCGGCTGGGACAGCGTGGAGGTGGAGTACGCCAACCTCGAAGCACTGGCCGGCGAAGTGCTGGCCGCGCTCGAGGCCGTCGAGGCGGTCGCCCCGGCCGAGCTCCGGGAGCTGGTCGTCGAACGGGTCGGCATCCTGGCCGGGGACCTCGGATGACGGGCGCTCGCGAGCAGGTGGCACGGCTGCTTGCCCTGGTGCCCTATCTGAACCTGCATCCTGAGGTCGCCCTGGACCAGGTGGCCCGCGACTTCCGCGTGCGGCCGGAGCAGATCGTCCGGGACCTCAAGGTGCTCTGGTACTGCGGCCTGCCCGGCCTGGGGCCTGGCGAGATGATCGACATCGACATGGACGCCCTGGAGGACGGCGGCGACGGGGTGATCCGGATCAGCAACGCCGAGTACCTCAGCCGGCCGCTGCGGCTCGGCAGCTCGGAGGCTGCGGCGCTCGTGGTGGCGCTGCGGGCGATGCGCGAGGGCAGCCCGGCCACGTCACGCGAGGTCATCGACCGGGTGCTGGCCAAGCTCGAGAGCGCCACGGCCGACGGTGCCGCCGCCGACGTGGTGGAGGTACCCGAACACCTCGTCGTCTCCGACCAGGTCGGCGCGCGCCTGGCGGATGCGGTTGCCGGCAACCGGCGGGTGCAGCTGGAGTACTACGTCCCCGCCCGGGACGAGACCACCCAACGGATCGTGGACCCGCTGGCGGTGCTCGAGGCCGAGGGCCACAGCTACCTCGACGCGTGGTGCCACCTGGCGGAGGCGCGGCGGCTCTTCCGGCTCGACCGGGTGTCCGGGGCGGAGATCCTCGAGCAGCCGGCCCTCGAGCACGACGTGCCACCCCGGGACCTGTCCGAGGGCCTCTTCGAGCCGGGACCGGACGACGTCCTGGCCACTCTCCGGCTGCACCGGGTCGCCCGCTGGGTCGCGGAGTACTACCAGGTGGAGTCACAGACCGAGCTCGCCGACGGGGGCCTCGAGATCACGCTGCGGATCGGCGACCCGCTGTGGCTGGTGCGGCTGCTCATGCGGCTCACGCCGTACGCCGAGCTGATGGGTCCGACCGACCTGTCCGACCGGGTCTCCGACCAGGCTCGACGGGTGCTCGCCCTCTACGAGACCGACACGCCCCGGGGCCACTCCTAAGGGTAGTTCGCACTGGTCTCTGGATCGGCGACGTAGGATCGATGTACTCGCTTCATCCATCGAAGAGGATCCTCCATGTTGACTCCACTCCTTGCAGGTCTTGGAATGTCTGAGCTGCTCATCATCGTCGGGGTGATCGTGCTGCTCTTCGGTGCCTCGAAGCTCCCGGACCTGGCCCGTGGCAGCGGCCAGGCGCTGCGCATCTTCAAGGCCGAGACCAAGGGCCTGATCGATGACGACAAGCCCGGGGACAAGTCTGAGGACAAGACCGCTGTGACTCCTGAACAGCGCGACATCGACGCCCGCGCCCAGTCGGAGCAGGAGCACCGCACCGAGCCCGGCGCCTGAGACAACAGTGTCGTTCGCAGTCGCCGGACTCTTCCGATCCCGGCCGCAACACCCCGTCGGCACGGACGGCCGGATGGCGCTCTCCGACCACTTCCGAGAGCTCCGCGCTCGGCTGATGCGCTCAATGGCAGTGTTCATCCTCGCAGTCGCCATCGCGCTCTTCTTCTACAGCCACCTCTTCGACCTGGTCGCAAGCCCCTATCAGCAGGCCGTCAAGAGCCTCAAGCCCGGCGTGAAGAGCGAGCTGATCTTCAGCGGTGTGGGTGCCGGACTCTCCATCCAGCTCAAGCTGTGTGCCTTGGTGGCGGTCATCGCCACCGCGCCGTACTGGCTCTACCAGATCTGGGCGTTCATCCTGCCGGGCCTGCACCCGCGCGAGCGCAAGTGGACCCGGCTGTTCGTGGCGATCGCGGGCCCGCTCTTCCTTGCCGGCGTGGCGCTGGGCTACTACGTGCTGCCCAAGGGCCTTGAGGTGCTGATCAACTTCACCCAGAAGGACGCCACCAACCTGGTCGACTTCAACCAGTTCATCTCGTTCATGACCCGGATGCTGCTGGTCTTCGGGCTGGCGTTCGAAATTCCGCTGTTCGTCGTCCTGCTCAACCTGGTCGGCGTGGTCTCCGGCAAGTCGCTGGCCCGGTACCGGCCGTGGATCATCATCGGAGTGTTCGTGTTCGCCGCGGTCGCGACCCCCTCGACCGACCCGATCACGATGTGCCTGCTGGCCGCCCCCATGCTGCTGCTGTTCGTGCTGAGCGAGGTCATTGCCCGCACGGTCGACCGCGCCCGCGGGCGTCGCGCCGACGAGAACCCGCTGTCACCCGACGAGCTCTCCCCGCTGCCGTGAGAAGGGCATGACGGGAGCCACACGGGCCGACCGTGTCGAGCCCGTCGACCCGTTCGACCTGCCCGACTGGCTCGGCGTCTCGGAGGTCACCTGGTCCTCGTCCAGCTCGACCCGCCAGCGCCACCTGGTCCAGGGTGCCCTCGCCGGGCCGGAGGAGCTGACCTGCGACCTGCTGGCCGCCGACCAGGCCTATCCCGAGGCGGTGCTCACCGAAGCGTGGCGTTGCGCCGCGCACCGAGCCTGGTCCCTTGAACAGGTACTCCTGCTGCAGATCGAGGGTCGGCTCACCCTCGCCGTGCCCGGCACCTCCTTCAGCGCCGACCGGGTCCTGGAGGTCATCGCTCGGCTTGCCAAAGCCGTAGGTGCCTCCCCGGAGCGGTTCACCGTTGCCCTGCGGCCCTGATCGGTAGATTCAGGCCCGTGCCACCCACCCCAGCAAGCTCCGGCTCCGGCCGCTCGATCGCGCTGCTCACCAACCCGGCCGCGGGCAAGGGCAAGGGCACCAAGACGGCGGCGATGGCGCTGCCCCGGCTGCGCGAGGCCGGCTACGACGTCCGCGACCTTGTCGGACGGTCCGCCGACGAGGCCCTCGACCTCGCGCGGCGGTGCGTGGCGGACGGTGTCGAGAGTCTCGTGGTCTGCGGGGGTGACGGCATGGTGCACCTCGGCGTACAGGCGGTCGCAGGCACCCGAACCCGGCTCGGGATCATCCCTGCGGGCACCGGGGACGACGTGGCGCGCTACCTCGGCATCTCGCGGAACGACCCTCAGCTCGCGGCCGACGTGGTGATCGGGTCGCGGGAGCGGACCATCGACCTGGCCAGGGTCAACGCCCCGCGGGGCGAGTACTTCGTGACAGTGCTCGCGGCGGGTTTCGACGCGATGGTCAACGAGCGGGCGAACCAGATGCGCTGGCCGAAGGGCCAGATGCGCTACAACCTGGCCACGCTCGCCGAGCTGCGCACGCTCAGGCCCATTCCCTACGTGCTTGAGCTCGACGGCGAGGAGGTCCGGCTGGACGCGACCCTGGTCGCTGTCGGCAACGGTCCCTCGTTCGGGGGTGGCCTGCGGATCTGCGAGGGTGCCGTGCTCGACGACGGGCTGCTCGACGTGGTGATCATCAAACCCCTCGGCAAGCTGGAGCTGCTGCGCACCTACCCCAAGCTCTTCAAGGGCACCCACGTCCACCACCCGCAGTACGTCCACTATCGGGTGCGGGAGGTGAGCGTCGCCGCGCCTGGCATCGTCGCCTACGCTGACGGTGAGCGGATCGGGCCGCTCCCGCTGACTGTCGGGATCGCGCCTGGCGCGTTGCGCGTCCTCGTTCCCTGACGTTCCCTGACGTTCCCTGAGCCCCGCTGACCATCCTGACCATCCATACCAGGAACTCGGCACCACCCGACCCTTCCGGGAGAGACGTGACCTCCGCTATAGAGCACTCCTCGAGCCCCGCGGAGAGGTATGCCCGGAGCCGGCGCAACGCCCAGCACCCGCTGTTCGCCGAGTTCGCGTCGATGTATGACTTCGAGCTCGACGACTTCCAGGCCCGGGCCTGCCACGCGCTCGAAGAGGGCAACGGGGTGCTGGTGGCGGCGCCCACCGGTTCCGGCAAGACCCTGGTCGGTGAGTTCGCCGTACACCTCTCCTTGGAGCAGGGGCGCAAGTGCTTCTACACCACCCCGATCAAGGCGTTGTCGAACCAGAAGTTCAACGACCTCGCTAAGCGGTACGGCGCGGGGAACGTCGGTCTGCTCACCGGTGACAACGCGATCAACGGGGAGGCGCCGGTGGTCGTGATGACTACCGAGGTGCTGCGCAACATGCTCTACGCCGGGTCTCGCACCCTCGACGGTCTCGCGCACGTGGTGATGGACGAGGTGCACTACCTCGCCGACCGCGACCGTGGTGCCGTGTGGGAGGAGGTGATCATCCATCTCCCGGAGTCGGTCTCGCTGGTCTCGCTGTCGGCGACGGTGTCCAACGCCGAGGAGTTCGGGGAGTGGCTCGAGACGGTGCGTGGGGCGACCCGCACCATCGTGGAGGAACGCCGGCCGGTGCCGCTGTTCCAGCATGTGATGGTGGGCCGCAAGCTCTTCGACCTCTTCGCCGACGAGTCACCCTCGCCGGAGGAGGTCGGGGTCAACCCCGAGCTGATGCGGATCGCCCGTGACGACTGGGCCAGCAACCGGATGCGCGACCGACGAAGCCCTCGCGGTGCGAAGCAGCGCCGAGGTGGGCCGCGACAGGTCGGCAACGGCCGCCGGGTCTGGATCCCGAGCCGTCACGAGGTCGTGGAGCGTCTCGACCGCGCCTCGCTGCTCCCCGCGATCGTGTTCATCTTCAGCAGGGTCGGTTGTGACGCGGCCGTGCAGCAGTGCCTGAACGCCAACCTCCGGCTGACGAACCCCGAGGAACGTGACGAGATCCGCGCGTTCGTGGAGGGGCGGTGCGCCGACATCCCCGACGAGGACCTGCAGGTGCTCGGCTACCACGAGTTCCTCGACGGGCTCACCCGCGGGATCGCGGCGCACCACGCCGGCATGCTGCCCACGTTCAAGGAGTGCGTCGAGGCACTGTTCCTGCGCGGTCTGTGTCAGGTCGTGTTCGCCACCGAGACGCTAGCGCTCGGCATCAACATGCCGGCCCGCTCGGTGGTCATCGAGAAGCTGTCCAAGTGGAACGGCGAGACCCACGCCGACATCACGCCGGGGGAGTACACCCAGCTGACCGGGCGGGCTGGCCGGCGCGGCATCGACGTCGAGGGCCACGGGGTGGTGCTCTGGCAGCCGGGGCTGGAGCCCAGGTCGGTTGCCGGTCTGGCCTCCACCCGTACCTATCCGCTCAAGTCATCCTTCCGCCCGTCGTACAACATGGCGGTGAACCTGGTCCGGCAGTTCGGCCGGGAGCACGCCCGTGAGCTGCTGGAGCAGTCGTTCGCGCAGTTCCAGGCAGACAAGGCGGTGGTCGGGCTGGCCCGGCAGCTGCACAAGGGACAGGAGGCACTGGCCGGGTACGTCGAAGCGGCCGACTGCGAGCGCGGTGACTTCATGGAGTACGCCGCCCTTCGCCACAAGCTCAGCGATGTCGAGGCCACCCAGGCCAGAAGCAAGCGGCACGACCGGCACCGGGCGGCCGAGGAGTCGGTGGAGCGCCTGCGGGTGGGCGACGTGATCGACGTACCGGCAGGCAGGTACGCCGGGATCGCGGTGGTCCTCGACCCCGGCGTCCGCGCCGACCGCGATGGTCCTCGACCCTACGTGCTCACCGCTGACCGGCACGCGCGCCGGCTGAGCATGGTCGACTTCCCGGCTCCGGTCGCGCCGCTCACCCGACTCAAGGTGCCCAAGACGTTCAGTGGCCGCGACCCCCAGGCCCGGCGCGACCTTGCCGCGGCGCTGCGTACCCGCACCAAGGACCTGCCGGCGCCGCGCCCACCCGGAGACCGTCCGCCGGCAGTCACCGCGTCGGGCGCCGGCCCGGACGTCGAGGACCTACGCGCCCGGTTGCGCACGCACCCGTGCCACGCATGCCCCGACCGGGAGGACCACGCCCGCTGGGCGGAGCGCTGGTTCAAGCTCGACCGTGACTCCAAGACGCTCAAGCGCCGGATCGAGCAGCGCACCAACACCATTGCCCGCCGCTTCGACCGGATCTGTGAGGTCCTGACCGAGCTGGACTACCTGTCCGAACGCGACGGCGAGACGACGGTGACGACCAAGGGACAGCGGTTGACGCGCATCTACGCCGAGCTGGACCTGGTCGCGTCCGAGGCGCTGGAGCACGGCCTCTGGGAAGGCCTCTCCGCCTCCGGTCTGGCCGCCGCGCTCTCCGCGCTCGTCTACGAGTCACGGCGGGCAGACGACTCCCACCCGCCTCGGGTACCCGGCGGCGACGTCAAGCAGGCGCTCGCCGAGACCGTCCGGCTCTGGGGTGACCTGGAAGAGCTCCAGCGCGCGCACAAGATCGAGTTCAGCCGGGAGCCCGACCTCGGGTTCGCCTTCGCCGCCTACCGCTGGGCAGAGGGTGACGACCTGGACGACGTACTGGACGCGACGGACCTCGCCGCGGGCGACTTCGTGCGGTGGGTCAAGCAGCTGGTCGACCTCAGCGGCCAGGTCGCAGATGCGGCCGGCAACACCCCACTCCGCGAGACCGCCCGCGAGGCCGTGGCCGGCCTGCGCCGCGGCGTGGTCGCCTACTCCTCCGTCTCCCAGTGAGCCGCTGAGGCGGCTCAAACCGAGTGCGAGGCCTCAGCGGGGGTGCGGGGCGAGGGCGGTGAGCACCCGGCCAACGGAGCTGGTCAGGCCCCAGCGCTCGGACAGGGTCGCCAGCGTTCGGGGGTCGACGGGCTCGTGAGGGCAGCTCAGGTCCGGACTGCCGAGGTCGATGTCGCGGGCCACGGCGACCACGGTCGGTGCGACCTTCAGATAGGTCTCTGCGTCCCGGATCTTCTTGCGAGGGCCCGGTGCCATGTCGGAGTCCGGGGTCTCGGCGGCGTCGATGATGCCCCGCAGGTCGCCGTACTTGAGCAGCAGGTGCGCAGCGGTCTTCTCGCCGACCCCGGCGACACCGGGCAACCCGTCGGAGGAGTCGCCACGCAGGGTCGCGAAGTCGGCGTACTGACTGGGGAGCACGGCGTACTTCGACACCACCACCTCGTCGGTCAGCCGCTCGTGGTTGCCGACCCCTCGCGCCGTGTACAGCACCCGCACCCCCGATGCGTCGTCGACGAGCTGGAACAGGTCTCGGTCGCCTGTGACGATGTCGACCGGCATCCCGGCATCCGTGGCAAGCGTGCCGATCACGTCGTCCGCCTCGTAGCCGTCCGCACCGACGATGGCCAGCCCGATCGCGTCCAGCACGGCGATGATCACTGGGATCTGCGCCTCCAGCGGATCGGGGACCTCCTCGATGTCCGGCCTCGGACCGGGGACCTCGGCCACCACCCGGTGCGCCTTGTACGACGGGATCAGGTCGACACGCCACTGCGGCCGCCAGTCGTTGTCCCAGCAGCAGGCCAGGTGGGTGGGCTGGTACTCCGAGACCAGCCGGGCGATGAAGTCCAGCAGCCCACGCACCGCGTTGACCGGCTCACCGGACGGCGAACGCACCGAGTCCGGCACGCCGAAAAAGGCCCGGAAGTAGAGCGAGGCGGTGTCCAGGAGCAGCAGTCGGGGCGCGTCGGAGGTCACGCGGGTGAGTCTGACACGACTAGTCTGCCGACCATGGAGGACATCGACCGCCAGATCCTCGCCCTGCTCGCTACCGACGGCCGGATGTCGTTCACCGACCTCGGGAAGGCGACCGGCCTGTCCACCTCGGCGGTGCACCACCGGGTCAAACGACTGGAGAAGCGTGGCCTGATCCAGGGCTATACCGCCACGGTCGCCCATGACGAGCTCGGCCTGCCGATGACCGCTTTCATCTCGATCCGCCCGATCGACGCCTCCGCCCCCGACGACTCACCCGAGCGGCTGCGCCACGTCACCGAGATCGAGAGCTGCTGGTCGGTGGCGGGGGACGAGTCCTACATCCTCAAGGTGCGGGTGGCGACGCCCGTGGCCCTCGAAGACCTGCTGGCCAGGATCCGGGCAGCCGCCAACGTCTCGACGCGTACGACGATCGTGCTGTCCACGCCGTACGAGAACAGACCGGTCACCGGCGACACGACGCTGCGCCAAGCCCCCGACGCCCTCGAGCGCTGATGGTCGTCACCGCAGTCAGTTCGTATGACGTCCTGCGGCACCCGCGGCCTCAGTACGCCTGCAGTGCAGCGGTACGACGTGAGGCTTCAGCCATCTCGGCGGCCTTGAGGTTGACACCGTCGAGCCGGCCGTGCCCGGCCCACCACGCCTGGCCCTCGGCCGGCAGCGTGTGGATCGGGTCGTAGTACTCATAGCCGCGGGTCAGCGCCTCCTTGTCGTCAGCCTCGATCGAGGTGCGGTAGTTCTTGGTCCAGTAGGAGATCCCGTGGATCGGGTCGTAGTCGGCCAGCTGGTGCACCCAGCGCTTGCCGACGAAGGGCACGTCGCAGACGATCCGCGGCGTTGCGAACCCGGGCAGGTAGCCCATGATCTGGTGCTGCAGCCGCTGCGCCTGGGCGACAGAGACCCGCCAGTGCTCCGAGAACGGGATCATGTCGCACATGTAGAAGTAGTAGGGCATGATCTGCGCCCCGTCGAGCAGCCGGAAGCACAGGTCCAGCAGAGCGTGCGGGTCGTCGTTGACGCCGCCGAGCAGCACACCCTGGTTGCGGACGTCACGAACCCCGGCGTCGAGCAGCGCCTTGGACGCCTTCGCGACCAGGGGGGTCACGGAGTTGCCGTGGTTGACGTGGGTGTGGATCGCCACCGAGACGCCACGCTCGCGGGCGACGCGGGTCACCCGTTCGACGCCGGCCAGGACCTCGGCCTGGAGCCAGTGCTGGGGCAGCCCCATCAGCGCCTTGGTGGCCAGCCGGATGTCGCGGATGTTCTCGATCTCCAGCAGCCGGATCAGGAAGTCCTCCAGCCGCGGCCACGGCATGTTGGCCACGTCGCCGCCGGAGACCACCACATCGCGCACCTGGGGCGTCCGGCGCAAGTAGTCGAGCATGTCGCCGAGCCGGTCGTTGGGCTTGCCGGCGAACTTCAGCTTCTCGATGACAGGGGTGGAGTTGCCGACCAGGTCCATCCGGGTGCAGTGCCCGCAGTACTGGGGACAGGTCGGCAGCAGCTCGGCGAGCACCTTGGTGGGGTAGCGGTGGGTGAGGCCTTCGGCCACCCACATGTCGTGTTCGTGCAGGGAGTCCCGCGTGGCGTGCGGGTGCGAGGGCCAGTCGGTACGACGCTCGGAGAACACCGGCAGCATGTAGCGCCGCACGGGGTCTTCGTAGAACGCCTCAGTCAGCGAACCAGCGCCGGCCGGGACGGCGGTCGGGGCCATCGTGTTCAGCATCTGGGGCGGCACCAGCATCGACATGGTGGCCCGCTCGGCCTGGTCGCGCTCGAGGTCGACGTAGAAGCGCTCGTCGACTAGGTCGCCGAGCAGCTCACGGAGCTGGCGGGTGTTCTTCACGCAGTGCGAGCGCTGCCACTGGGCGGACTCCCACTCGGCGGCAGTGACCCCCCGCCAGCCCGGGAACCTGGTCCAGTCGGGCTCGACGAGCGCGACCTGTCGGTAGGGGTAGGGCTGCCCGGAGTCCCACTCGGGGGAAGATCTGATGGCTGGGCTCACCGGGCTGTCGATGTCGATGCTCATGATGTCGCTCCTTGGTCGTGCGGGTGAACACGTCTCGTGGACGGGCGGAGAGGCGCGGCGTTTGTGTGTCGTGCGCTCGTAGTGCCAGAGTAGGAGAGGTTATCCCCTCAGTCCACTTCAACACCGCAAATACTACGCGTTGTGTCCCATCTAGGAGAGAATCTTGCTGTGTCTTCGACGATGACTGTCAGTGATCCGGTCGGGACCCACCGGGTCCTGGTCCCCGCGGGTGCGCTGCCACAGTCCGCGCAGCGTCTCGACACTCGCCGTGAGCTGTGGGATGACGAGGTGCGGATCCGGGTACGCAGGCTCAACCTGGACGCCGCGTCGTACCGTCAGCTGTCGGAGAAGCACGAGGGGAACGGTGACGCGGTGCGCCGTGAGGTGCTGGAGATCATCCGCGAGCGGGGCAAGATGCAGAACCCGGTGACCGGCTCCGGCGGGATGCTCGTCGGGGTGGTCGAGGAAGTAGGGCCACGGTCGCCGCTGGGCCTGTCCGTCGGGCAACCGGTCGCCACGCTGGTCTCGCTGACCCTGACCCCGCTCGTGATCGACGACGACCTGGCCGGCTGGGACGGGCTGGGGGAGCAGGTGCCGGCCGACGGCTACGCGATCCTCTTCGGCCGGTCGATCGCAGCGGTCCTGCCCGAGGACCTCGACCAGGCGCTCTCCCTTGCGGTGCTGGATGTCTGCGGCGCCCCTGCGCTCACCTCGCGCATCGTCAAGACCTAC
>JBBSVL010000063.1:0-10244 GCA_038233595.1 Propionibacteriales bacterium
TGCCCTTGGGAAAGGACCAGTCGTCGTACTTGGGGCGATGCACCAGCAGCACCGCGCCGTCGCGCACCACGACCGAGCCCGCCGCGACGACGTCGGGCTCCGGCAGCTCGGCCGGGTTGGTTGTGGCCATGGCGCTAGTCTCACATCGACCGTGCCAATCAGGCTGACCAGTTCCTGCGAGGAAGCGAGTGGGGTGCCCGATGGGGAAGCGGTCTGTGTCCGGCCGGACCCGGCTGGGCGTGATCGCGGTCGCAGTGCTGGTGGTGCTGGCGGTGGTCGTGGTCGGCGGGTTGGCCCTGGTCCGCAGGCTCGACCGGACCCCGATGCAGAAGGCCCTGGACCTGGTGCCGGCGAGCTCCCTCCGGGTCGGGTTCACGGACTGGAAGCAGGTCCGTGCCCAGCTCAGGCCGCATGGTCTGGGCTCGAGCTCCGGGATCGACGCGTTCATGTCGAAGGGCTACGACACCGACCTGACGGCCGCCTCGAGCATCAACGAGTCCGCGACCGCACTGGCGACGAAGTACGGCTTCTCACCGGTCAACGCCGACTGGGAGGCATACGCGCAGTCCCGCAAGGGGGCAGTGATGGTGCTGCAGATGCCGTCCGGGACGAACATGAAGGCGATCCAGGACAACCTCGACAAGCTCGGCTACAAGCGACCGTCGTCGGACACCGGCGTCTGGAACGGTGGCATCGACCTGGTCGCCGGCATCGACCCGACGATCACCCCGGAGCTGCAGTACGTCGTGGTGGACGCCGACAAGCACCTGGTGCTGTCCAGTGACACCAGCTCCTACGCCGCGGTTGCGGCCAAGGTGGTCACCGGAAAGGCCGCGTCGCTGGGGGACTCCTCGGTCGCTGACCTGGCCTCGAGGACGCCGGACACCGCGGCTGCCTTCGTGTGGCCCGACGACTTCGCGTGCACCGACCTGTCGATGTCGCAGGCCGCGGGCGACGACCGGGCGCTCGGGGACCGGCTGGTGAGCAAAGCCGGCGGGATCGACCCGCTCAGTGGCCTGGTGATGAGCATGCGTCCCGACCGGACGGTCGACGTGGCGATGGCCTTCGAGAGCTCCCGGCAGGCCGACGACAACCTGCGCCCGCGAGCCGAGCTGGTGGTGGGACCGGCCGTGGGGCGGGCCGGCTCACTCTCCGACGACTTCAAGCTGACCCGCTCGCGCACCGTCGGGTCGGACGTCGTACTCACCCTGAAAGCGCTGCAGAAGCAGGGTTTCGCCCTCTCCGAGATGGACTCCGGCCCCGTCTTGTTCGCAACCTGCTGAAACAGCCTTTACCTCGGTGCCGGCGCGCCTCTCCGGTGATGCTGGGCGATCAGGGCTTCCTGGAGGTCGACGAGGGGTGGGCTGTGGGGACCCGGGTCGGGCAGCTTCCACTCGCCGTCGGGCTGGAGCTCCCAGGCCGACGTGGTCGGGTCGAACGCCAGGTCGAGCAGCGAGGTGACCTGCTGGACCTCTCGCTCGCCGGGCAGCCTGACCAGCACCTCGACGCGGCGGTCCAGGTTGCGGTGCATCAGGTCGGCGGAGCCGATGTAGGCGGTCGGGGTGCCCCCGTCGGCGAACCAGAAGATCCGGCTGTGCTCGAGGAACCGGCCCAGCACCGACCGCACCCGGATCGTCTCGGAAAGGCCGGGCACACCGGGGCGCAGGCCGCAGATGCCGCGGATCAGCAGGTCCACGGGTACGCCGGCCCGGGAGGCGCGGTAGAGCTCGTCGATCAGCGCCTCGTCGACGATCGAGTTGGCCTTGAACCGGATCCGCGCGGGCCGCCCGGCGCGGTGGTGCTCGACCTCGGTGCGGATCCGCTCGATCAGGCCACTGCGCACGGAGTCGGGAGCCACCAGCAGCTCGTCGTAGGACGGCTTGCGGGAGAACCCGCTGAGGTTGTTGAACAGGTTCGCGACGTTCTCGCCGATCGTCTCGTCGGTGGTGAGCAGCCCGAGGTCCTCATAGGTCCGGGCGGTCTTCGGGTTGTAGTTGCCGGTGCCGATATGGGTGTAGCGCCGGATGCCGTCGGGCTCCTCGCGCACCACCATGGCCAGCTTGCAGTGGGTCTTCAACCCCACCTGGCCGTAGACGACGTGACAGCCGGCGTGCTCCAGCTTGCGCGCCCACCGGATGTTGGCCTGCTCGTCGAAGCGGGCCTTGATCTCCACGATCACCAGCACCTGCTTCCCGGCCTCGGCGGCATCCACGAGGGCGTCGATGATCGGGGAGTCACCGGAGGTCCGGTAGAGGGTCTGCTTGATCGCGAGCACGTGCGGGTCGGCGGCTGCCTGCTCCAGGAAGCGCTGCACCGAGGTGGCGAACGAGTCGTAGGGATGCTGCAGCAGTACGTCGCCCCGAGACAGCGCCTTGAACACGTCGACGGGCGAGGCCGACTCGACCGGTGCCAGCGAGGTGTGGGTGGCCGGGATGAAGGCCGGGTACTCCAGATCCTCGCGGTCCAGGTCGGCCACGTCGTGCAGGCCGCGCAGATCGAGCGGGCCCGGTAGCCGGAACACCTCTGCATCACTCACGCCCAGCTCGGAGACCAGCAGCGCGAGCACCTTGTCCTCGATGGACTCCTCGACCTCGAGCCGCACCGGTGGCCCGAACTTGCGCCGCAGCAGCTCGCGCTCCAGGGCCTTGAGCAGGTTCTCGGTGTCGTCCTCCTCGACCTCGAGGTCCTCGTTGCGGGTGACCCGGAAGGTGTGCGCCGCGAGCACCTCCATGCCGGGGAACAACCGCTTGAGGTGCTCGGCGATCACGTCCTCCAGCGGCACGAACCGGTGCCGGTCCAGGGCCACGAACCGGCTGAAGATCTGCGGCACCTTGACCCGGGCGAAGTGTTCCTTGCCCGTCTTCGGGTTGCGCACGACCACCGCGAGGTTCAACGAGAGCCCGGAGATGTACGGGAACGGGTGTGCCGGATCGACCGCCAGCGGCGTCAGCACCGGGAAGACCCGTTCCTTGAACAGCTTCTTGCAGTACTTCTGCTCGTCGCGGTCGAGGTCGGTCCAGCGCACCAGCTCGATGCCCTGCTCGTTGAGTGCGGGGGTCACGTCGTCACGGAAGACTCCGGCATGGCGCGCCATCAGCTCCGCCGCGGTGCTCCAGATCTGGTCGAGAACCTCGCGCGGCATCAGCCCGGAGGCGGCTCGCACAGCGACGCCGGCGGCGATCCGACGTTTCAGGCCCGCCACGCGCACCATGAAGAACTCGTCGAGGTTGCTGGCGAAGATGGCCAGGAAGCGCACCCGCTCCAGCAACGGGAGGCTGTCGTTCTCGGCCAGCTCGAGCACGCGCTGGTTGAAGTGCAGCCAGGACAGCTCGCGGTCCAGGAAGCGATCCTCGAGTCCGTCGGTGTCGAGGTCGCCGATCTCCGGCTCGTAGGGCGGCTCCACGTCGAAGGTCTCAGTGGCGACCACACGCAGCCCCGCGTCGTACGCCGGGAGTGGGCCGTCGTCGGCGTCGTCGGCGGGGTGGCCCGGATAGGGCTCGTGGGTCATTGCTCCAGTCTGACACCCCCCGGTGGTCGAGCAGGGCGCGCTGGCGCCCGACGTCGAGACCTGACACGCACCGGATACCTTGGCCGATCACGCAGCATCATGAGAGGGACCGATGTCATTCCGGGAGCGGATCGAGAGCGGCTTCCTGCGTGGGGTGCTGAACCTCCCGGCGCCGGTGCAGAGGGTGCTGGCCCGGCGCCCGGTGCAGGTTGACGGGCTGACCCTGGCGCCGGAGATCCAGCTGATGCTGGGGCTGCAGACCCTGGCTCGTGAGCCGAAGATCGAGGACCTGCCGCTGCGTGAGGCGCGGCTGGCGATGCTCCGTCAGACCCGGTACGTCGCCGGCGACCTTCCGATCGGCGCGACCCGGGACCTGAGGGTGGACGGCGCCGAGGGGTCGTTGGGGGCCAGGCTGTACGTCCCTGCAGCGCTGGTCCCGCCCGGCACAGCAGCCTCGCCGCTCCTGATGTACATCCACGGTGGCGGGATGACCTACGGCGACCTGCAGACCCACGACCCGGCGTGCCGGTTCCTGGCCGAACGAGCCGGCGTGCGGGTGCTCTCGGTCGACTACCGGCTGGCCCCCGAGCACCAGTACCCAGCCGCGGTCGAGGACTGTGCGGCCGCCTACCGCTGGGTGGTCGCCCACGTCGAGGAGCTGGGCGCCGACCCGGCACGGCTGGCAGTCGGGGGTGACTCCGCCGGCGGCTACCTGGCCGCGACCACTGCGGTCCGGGCTGCGCAGGAAGGGCTCCCGCTCGCCTTCCAGCTGCTGATCTACCCGGCCACGGACTTCAGCAGGAGGTCCAGGAGCCGGCTGCTGCTCGCGGAGGGTTTCGTGCTGAGCCAGCGGTTCATGGACAACGCGCAGGAGGCCTACTTCCCACCCGGCACGGACCTCTCGGACCCCTGGGCGTCGGTGCTGTTGCGTACCGAGTTCCCGGACGGCCTGGCTCCGGCGTACGTCGCGACCGCCGGGTTCGACCCGCTGCGCGACGAGGGCGAGTCGTACGCCGAGCTGCTGGCCGGGCACGGCGTGCACGTCGAGGCCAGACGGTTCCCTGCCCTGGTCCACGGGTTCGTGCACATGGTCGGCTGCGGCCACGTCGCCCGGGCGGCCAACGCCGAGATCGCCGCGGCTCTGCGCCACGCTCTGGCCTGATCAGGCCGGCGACGCCACGGGTAGCCCGTAGCCGGCGGCCGCTTCCAGCATCCGGTGGTCGTAGCTGACCAACGCAGTGAGGTTCGCCAGCCCTGCGGCCGAGGCCACGTGCAGGGCGTCGAGTGTCCGCAGACGGCTCGGCCCGAGCTGCCCCGCAAGGGCAACGGTGACGGCAGTCAGGGGAAGGCGGTCCATGAGTGCAAGAAAAGCATCGACCTGGTGGAGCGACAACGGGACGACACGGGCAGCGAAGCGACGCAGCTCCACCTCGCCGACCACGCTCGTCGTCACCGCGTCGTCCGGCCGTTCATGAAGCCACGCTCGCAGGCACACGGACTCGGCCTCGTTGGTGAACAGCTTCGCCAGGGCCGAGGTGTCGGCGTAGATCACAGGCGCTCTTCGCGCAGCTCGCGGAGAACTTCCTCGGAGGTCGGTGTGCCAGCAGGAAGCGTCACGGGGGTGAAGTCGAGGATGTTGCCGGTCCCGGGGATGAGCAGCCCCTGGGCGATCATCTCATCGCGGGTGAGCTGCTTGGGGGACGGCGGCACAAGGCGGGCGACCTCACGACCGTGGTTGGTGATCACCAGGCTCTCTCCGGCGGCGACGCGCTCCAGCAGCTTGCTGGCGCTCTGCCGGAGCTCTCGCACGCCCACGCGGTCCATGTAGCACAGTGTAGCACCTTTGGTTTCGGGCTACCCGCGTGCTAGGTCGGAACTCCGCGGTACTGCGCCTCGGTGCGCACGTGGCGGAAGCCCGAGCCGGTGTAGACGGCGACGGCCGGGTCGTTGTCGGCGTCGACGTAGAGGATCACGCGGCGGAGCCCGAGGTCCCGCAGGTGTCTGAGACCGACGTTGGTGAGAACCTTGCCGATGCCGCGGCCGGCGGCCTTCGGGTTGACCGCCACGACGTACACCTCCCCGACCCCCTCGGGGTGCACCTTGGTCCAGTGGAAGCCGAGCACCTGCGGCTCGTCCGAGTGCTCGTGCACCGGCACGGCCAGGAACAGCCCCGCCGCGTCGAACCACGGCTCCGACTGGCGTTCACGGAAGTCGTCAAGGGTCATGTGTCCCTGCTCGGGGTGGTGCGCAAAGGCCAGTGAGTTGGCCGCCAGCAGCCCCTCCTCGTCACCGGGGACGAAGGAGCGCACCAGGTAGTCGGGGCTCGGCTCGGCGGCGGGAAGCGTGTCGTCCAGCGGTCGTTCCATCACCCACAGCTCCCGGTCGCGGGAGAGGCCGAGCCGTTCGGCGATGCGACCGGCAGCGGGGTGGTCGGAGTGTGACCACGCGTCGACCGCGTCGTCCGCGTAGTCGATGTCGGCCAGCGCAGCCTCTGCGAGGGCCGATCCCACGCCGTGGCGGCGGGCCCCGGGATCGACGACCAGGTCCAGGGCGCCGTCGTACAGCAGGGCGAAGCCCCCGTCGGCGATGTGCAGCACGGCTCCGTCGAGACCGCGGTTCTTCAGGTGCAGGCAGGCCGCCTCGTTGAGGTTGGACACCCCGTCCTCGGAGTCGGCGGCCACCACGATCCGGCGTACCTCGGCCGCGGTGCCCGACTCGGAGGACCAGTCGAAACCCTCGGGCCCGACCAGGCGGACTGTCACGTCGTCTCTCACAGGAGGCAGCGTTTCACGAGCCGGCCGGGGCGGGGTCGACGACCGGCTCCCGGTGGGTCTCCTTGGGCGGCAGCACGAACCTGTAGCCGACGTTGCGCACGGTGCCGATCAGCGCCTCGTTGTCGGTGCCGAGCTTGGCCCGCAGCCGTCGGACGTGTACGTCGACGGTGCGGGTGCCGCCGAAGTAGTCATAGCCCCAGACCTCCTGGAGCAGCGTCTCGCGGGTGAAGACGCGGCCCGGGTGCTGGGCAAGATACTTCAGCAGCTCGAACTCCTTGAAGGTCAGGTCGAGCGTGCGGCTGCCCACCTTGGCGGTGTAGGTGGCCTCGTCGACGACCACCTCGCCGCTGCGGATGATGTGCGCCTCCGAGTCGTCGTCGCGGCGCGCAGCGAGACGGCCGATCGCGACCCTGATCCGGGCCTCGATCTCGGCCGGACCGGCCGTGTTCAGCAGCACGTCGTCCATGCCCCAGTCGGCCGAGACGACCGCGAGACCGCCCTCGGTGACCAGCAGCAGCACCGGCTGGTCGGCGCCGGTGGTGCGGATCAGCCGGCACAGGTCGCGAGCGTGTGCCAGGTCCTTGCGGGCGTCGAGGATGACCAGGTCGGACTCGGGGGCCTCCAGCAGTGCGCTGCCCTCGGCAGGAAGAATCCTCACCTGGTGGTTGAGCAGTGCGAGCCCCGGCAGGACGTCGGCCGAGGGCTGCAGCGCACTGGTCAGGAGTAGCAGCGTGCTCACGGCACCTCCGCTGATGGGCCGGATCGCAGGACGC
This sequence comes from Propionibacteriales bacterium, assembly GCA_038233595.1. Taxonomy (GTDB): domain Bacteria; phylum Actinomycetota; class Actinomycetes; order Propionibacteriales; family Nocardioidaceae; genus Marmoricola. The sequence goes on from JBBSVL010000063.1 coordinate 7,056, forward strand.
GGTCGCAGGATGGCTCGCGGCGACGGTGTCGCGAGGATGAGCAAGGATATCCAACATGACGACACCCACCGACAGCGTTCCAGAAGCAGCGGGGGAGATCACGGTCCGCTACTGGGCGGCAGCGCGTGCGGCGGCCGGGGTGGACACCGACCAGCTGAGGGTCGAGGGACCGGTGAACCTGGCGCAGCTGCTGGCCCGGTTGCGTGCCCTGCACCAGGACGACCGGTTCGGCCGGGTCCTCGGCAGCTGCTCGCTCCTGGTGGGCGACCGGCCAGTGAAGGCGCTGGACCCCGAGCAGGTCGTCGTACGACCCGGGGATGCGGTGGAGGTGCTCCCGGCGTTCGCGGGCGGCTGAGCGCCGCAGGGAATGTCTCGATCCTCGCGGTGTTGAGACCTCCATGAGCCTGGGAGCGGTCGTGCTGGTGGTGGCGGTTCTCGCTGCCCTGGGCTTCGGTTCGTGGCGGGCACTGACCGACGGTCGCTTCCGCGGTACACACGCCGTACGACGAGAGGCGGAGCCGACGGTCTCGACGCGGGTCTCGACGCGGGTCTCGACGCGCTCGCCGGGGCTCGCTGCTCGACCAGCGGAAGCGGAGGCGGTCCTCGCCGGCACCGACTGGGCCACCGGGCTCGGCGAGCGGGCCACGTTGCTGCAGTTCTCCTCGGCCTTCTGCGCCCCCTGCCGGGTGACGCGCCGGACGTTGGCAGAGGTGGCCAGGATCGTCCCGGGGGTCGCCCACATCGAGGTCGACGCCGAGCAGCACCTCGACCTGGTCCGCAGGGTCGGCATCCTGCGCACCCCGACGACGATCGTGCTGGACGCGACCGGTCGCGAGGTGAGCCGTGCGGCCGGTGCGCCGACCAAGCAAGCCGTGATCGCTGGTCTGGGGTGGATAGAGTGAGGATGTCTCAAAATATGGATAATGTGTCCGACATGCGAGACGCTGAGTCGTGGCCCACCGCCCCGGCGCCCTACGCTCGCGCCATGTTCTCGACCCATCTGACCCGCCGCCGCGCAGTGGACAACTGCCGCGTGCGCTCGTCTCTGTGTCGGCCCTTCTGACGGGCCGCCCTTAGCAGCCGAGTCTGACTCGTCCGGGATACATCCCGGGCCGGCATCGGCGTCCCGTGCTCGCAGCCCGTTCCGCGACCGCCAGGACCCAGGAGAGCCGATGTCGCAACGCAGCACACTCCCGCAGGGCAGTACCGTCCCGCAGGGCGGGATCGACCCGCGGGGGCCGCAGTTCGCGGCCACCCTCACCTCGATCGTGCTCGTCGCCGTGCTGCTCACAGCGCCGGGGCCGGTCGGCATCGCGCTGATCGGACTGCAGGCACTGCTGTTCGGCGTCGGGGTGACCCTCGGGGTGCAGAAGGGACCGTGGGCGTTGGTGTTCCGGCGCTTGGTGCGGCCCCGGCTCGCGCCCCCGCCGTACCTGGAGGACGCGGCAGCACCGCGTTTTGCCCAGGGCGTGGGTCTGGTCTTCGCCGTGGTCGCGCTGGCCGGCTACCTCGCCGGGGCCCCCCTGGTGGGTGCCGTCGCCACCGGTCTCGCCCTCGTGGCGGCCCTGCTGAACGCGGTGTTCCGGTTCTGCCTGGGCTGCGAGATGTACCTGATGATCCGCACCACCACCGCCGCGGCCGCCGGTCGCAGCGGGAGCCACAACCCACAGAACCCCGAAAACAAGGAAAAGGTAATCGCATGAGCCGCGAAAACACACTCGTCACTGCCCAGTGGGTAGAAGAGCATCTCGACGACCCGAAGGTGGTGCTGGTCGAGGTCGATGAGGACACCACGGCCTACGACAAGGGCCACATCAAGGGCGCCATCAAGCTCGACTGGACCACCGACCTGCAGGACCAGGTGCGCCGCGACGCCCTGAGCAAGGTGCAGTTCGACGCACTGCTCTCCGAACGCGGCGTCGCCAACGACGACACAGTGGTGCTGTACGGCGGCAACAACAACTGGTTCGCGGCCTACGCCTACTGGTACTTCAAGCTCTACGGCCACCAGGACGTCAAGCTGCTCGACGGCGGCCGCAAGAAGTGGGAGCTGGAGAGCCGTGAGCTGACCGACGCGACCACCTCGCGTCCCGCCACGACGTACACCGCCCAGGAGCAGGACCTCTCGATCCGGGCGTTCCGCGACGAGACCCTCGAGGCGATCGGGGTCAAGAATCTGGTCGACGTACGCAGCCCCGACGAGTACTCCGGCCGGCTGCTCGCCCCGGCCCACCTCCCGCAGGAGCAGTCGCAGCGTGCGGGTCACATCCCCACCGCCGCCAACGTGCCGTGGAGCAAGGCAGCCAACGACGACGGCACCTTCCGCTCCGACGAGGAGCTGAAGAAGATCTACTCCGAGGCCGGCGTGGACTGGAGCAAGGACACGATCGCCTACTGCCGCATCGGTGAGCGCTCCTCGCACACGTGGTTCGTGCTCAAGGAGCTGCTCGGCCAGCAGAACGTCAAGAACTACGACGGCTCCTGGACCGAGTACGGCTCGCTCGTCGGTGTCCCGATCGCGCTCGGCGACGAGGCCGGTTCCGCAGAGGGCGCTGCCTGATGTGCGGCGCAACCTCCGGTGGCCTCTCGCTGGACGGTGTCAACACGGCGCGAGAAGCCGTGATCCAGGGTGTGGTGACCCGGGACGGACAGCCGGTGGGCGGCGCTTACGTCCGGCTGCTGGACCGGGCCGGTGAGTTCACCGCCGAGGTGCCCACCTCCGCCACGGGACACTTCCGGTTCTTCGCGGGCAACGGTGAGTGGACGCTACGTACCTTGGCCCCACAGGCGGATATAACGGACAAAAAGGTTATTGCAGAAATGGGTTCGGTCGTCCAGGTGACTGTTTCCGTCTAATGCGGGAACATGTAGGCACGGGGAGGGCTCAATCGGACTCTTTTTTCCGCATTGATCCCCTTTTCGTGCCCGATCGTCTGCGCCACGGGGGCCAGCGACACGACGACAGCCGAACGGAACCATGCCGTCACCTGAGCAGCGCTTCGAGGTGCCGCCCGAGTACGCCGATGTGTACGAACGGGCCTATCGGCGCGCCTACGAGGAGGGTCAGGGCCAGCTCGGCAGCACGCTGGTCGAGGCTCCGACGCACCGCTCGGTCTCCCGCGGCAAGCGGATCGCGGTCCCCGAGCAGCGCACCTCGCGGCGGTCCGCTGCGCAGCGTTCGCCTGCGCA
>JBBSVL010000064.1:0-10210 GCA_038233595.1 Propionibacteriales bacterium
CGGAACCCGATCGCACGCCCGTACTTCTTGTCCGCCCGTACGGCGTCGCGCAGCTTGCGGAGCCGTTCGTCGGTGGTCGCCACATCGAGCTGGGAGGCCCACTGGAACGGCGTGTGTGGTTTCGGCACGAAGCCGCCGATCGAAACGGTGCACCGGATGTCGTTGCGCCCGGACACCTCACGCCCCTTGGCGATCACCTTCTTGGCCAGGTCGGCGATCTCGAGCACGTCCTCGTCGGTCTCGGTGGGCAGACCGCACATGAAGTAGAGCTTCACCTGGCGCCAGCCCGAGGAGTACGCCGCGGCCACCGTTCGGATCAGGTCCTCCTCGGTGACCATCTTGTTGATCACCTTGCGCATCCGCTCCGATCCCCCCTCGGGGGCGAAGGTGAGCCCGGAGCGCCGGCCGTTGCGGGAGAGCTCGTCAGCCAGGTCGATGTTGAAGGCGTCGACCCGGGTGCTGGGCAGGCTCAGGCTCACGTTGGAGCCCTCGTAGCGGTCGGCCAGGCCCTTGGCCACCTCTGCGATCTCGCTGTGGTCGGCACTGGACAGCGACAGCAGTCCGACCTCTTCGAAACCGCTGGCCCGGATGCCGTTCTCGACCATCGCGCCGATCGTGGTCAGCGAGCGCTCGCGCACCGGCCGGGTGATCATCCCGGCCTGGCAGAACCGGCAGCCCCGGGTGCAGCCGCGGAAGATCTCCACGCTGAAGCGCTCGTGCACCGTCTCGGCGAGCGGCACCAGCGGCTTGGCCGGGTACGGCCACGCGTCGAGGTCCATCAGCGTGTGCTTGCGCACCCGGTGGGGCACGCCGGGCAGGTTGGGTACGACGGACGCGATCGCACCGTCCTCGTCGTACGACACGTTGTAGAACGCCGGCACGTAGACGCCTCCGCTGACCGCGAGCCGACGCAGCAGCTCGTGCCTTCCCCCCGGACGCCCCTCGGCCTTCCACTCGCGCACCACCTCGGTGATCGCGAGCACGACCTCCTCGCCGTCGCCGAGCACGGCGGCGTCGACGAAGTCGGCAATGGGCTCGGGGTTGAACGCTGCGTGCCCTCCGGCCAGCACGATGGGGTGCTCATCGGTGCGGTCGGCGGCGTGCACCGGGATGCCGGCAAGGTCGAGGGCGTTGAGCATGTTGGTGTAGCCGAGCTCGGTGGAGAACGAGATCCCGAAGACGTCGAAGTCGCGCACCGGACGGTGGCACTCGAGCGTGAACTGCGGGATGTCGTGCTCGCGCATCAGCGCCTCGAGGTCCGGCCAGACCGCGTAGGTGCGCTCGGCGAGCACGCCGTCGCGCTCATTGAGCACCTCATAGAGGATCTGGACCCCCTGGTTGGGCAGCCCGACCTCGTAGGCGTCGGGGTACATCAGCGCCCAGCGGACCGTCGCCTCGTCGTCGCCCCAGTCCTTGATGGTCGCGTTCAGCTCGCCGCCGACGTACTGGATCGGCTTCTGCACCGACATCAGCAGCGGCTCCAGCCTGGGGAACACAGACCCAGATGTGGTGTTCGTGGGCATGACGACCTCTCGGAAAGGATGCGGGGTGCGCACCGAGCCTACGTTTCCGGGCGCCCGCTGACCGAATTCCCACGGTCTGAACGTTTCTTCACTCTCCCCGTGCTGAATTTGCGCCGGGGAGAGTGCAACATCCTTCAGACCGTGGGAAACCTGTGACCGGTCGGCCACACCGCGTCAGCCTTCGAACAGGTGCGTCCGGGCCGCGCGGTCCATCGGACCGTCCCGGTCGGCCAGGTGCCGCGCGATGTCCACGCGCTGCTCAGCCGACTTGTTACCGCCGTACTTCGCCTTGGCCCGCACCGACTCCACGCGCAGCCTCAGGCCCCGGATGCGGGGAAGCTGGCGGCGGTCGCTCTCCACGTCGGGGCTCGGGGTGACCCGCGTCGACCCCTCCGGCTCGAAGTGGCGCAGCTGGGCGTCGAGGATCTCCGACTTCTGCTCCGGGTCGTCGACCACCTCGGCCGTACACAGAAGCTGCACCGCGGTGTAGTAGCTGGTCGGCACGCCGAGGTCCGGGTCGGTGCCGGGATCTGCGTTCCAGGCCGCCTCGACGTACACATAGTCGGCTGTGAGCCCGAGAACGACGTGCGGGTCGGCGTCGATGGCCTGCCATACGGGGTTGGGCCGGGCCAGGTGCAAGAGGACGGTGGCGTCTCCGTCGTAGAGGAAGTGCGTCGGCACCACGACCGGGTAGCCGTCCACGAGACCGGCCGTCACCAGCTGCCCGAAGTCGGCGTGCGTGAGCAGCCCCTGCCACGCGTGCCTGGTGGCTTCGTCCCACGGGTGGATCAACATCGGCCCATCCTCCCACCGCCCGCCGGTGGATCAGGCTGCGCAGCAACCGGCGGCGCGACCGCGACGAGGGATCGGGCGCTGCACGGACGGGTCGCCGCGTTGAGCGTCGAGCGACGTGGTGTGGGACGGGCTCTGGTCAGGGCAGGAGGAGTCTGACCATGGTGTCGGCGTACCAGCGTGCCCATTGCTCGTGCGGCCAGCCGCGGTCGCGGGTCATGCGGTGGTACTGGTCGGGGGCCATCAGTAGCCAGAGGATGTCGGCTGCTTCAGCGGCCGCAAGCCCGTCGCGCAGGGGACCTTTGGCACTCACGGTGGCGATGATGCTGGTCGCCGCGGTGAGGCGTTCCTGCTCGCTGGCGCGCCACACTTCGGCGACGGAGGGTTCGATCGCCGCGGCCTGACGAAGCACCTCGTTGAGGTCGGCGAACCGTTCGACGATGCCGGCCGAGATGGAGGCGAAGGCACGCAGGGCCTGTTCGGCGTCTGGGGCGGCCTCGATGAGGGCGAAGTTGGGGCGCTGAGCGATGCTGCGTGCGTCGTCGTCGCCGGCGATCGTGCGGTCACGGGCCAGCTTCAGCAACGTGGCCTTGGGCCCGACGGCGAAAACGGTGGGGCGCGACACCCCTGCGCGTTCGGAGATCCGGTCGACGGTGGCCCCGGCGTAGCCACGGGCGAGGAACTCGGCCAGAGCCGCCCGCACCACCGACGCGCGGGTCTGGTCCGCGTGTTCGGCGCGAAGCGCGGAGTTGTAACGCCGTCGATCGGTTCTGTTGACATCGGCCACAACGTTCACCATACTTCAAGGTAATCCAATTGACTAGCAATCAACTGAAATGAGGAGCCGTGAGCCTGACCTACCTGGCCAACGCCGCCGACCACCAGCGCCTGGAGTGGATCGGCGGCGGAATCATGAGCGTGCTGTTCGACACCGAGACCACCAACGGGCAGTTGACGGTGCTGCGCTCGCGGCTGTCGAAGGGATCAGCTGCGCCGGTGCACGTGCACTCCCGCGAGGACGAGATGTTCGTGCTGCTCAAGGGCGAAGGGGTGTTCTGGGCCGGTGACGAGCGCTACGAACTCACCGTAGGTGGCGTGGTCTTCCTGCCCCGCAATGTGCCCCACGCCTACCGGTTCACCTCCGAAGACGTCGACATTCTGACGCTCTGCGTGCCGTCCGGCATCGAGGAATTCTTCCGCGCTGCAGGACACGATCTAGCAACACCGAAGCCCGAAGGCTGGAAGCTGACGCCGGCCTCGATGGCCGCCGCAGCCGAGCTCTTCGGGCAGCGCATCATCGGCCCACCGCTGGACGCCGACGACCTCATGCCGCCCGCCTACCTCCAGGCGCGCTGATGGCCACCCCCGGACAGTTCGCCCTCAGCCGCCGAAGGGCTGTCTGGCGCCGGACCCATGAACGCGTCTGCAGCCTGCCTCTCCACCGCCTGTCTCTCTACCGCCTGTCTCTCTACCGCATCGACACCAGCCGCAGCCAGTCCGCAACTCAAACGGACTCATGACCTCGCGAACCCCGACACTTGCCGTAGCCCGTCGCCACCGAGTTTTCGGGTCGCCATCTGTGCTGGCCCTCATCGCCTGCGCGACGGGTCGCGAGGTGCACTTTCCCAGGAGAACTGACACTTCCCTTGGCGTGTACGCCAAGGGAAGTGTGAAAAAACCTTCAGCCCTTGGTAATTCACGCCTCAGCGGGCGGCGAGCACCCGCTGCCGGACCGACCGGGTCGGGATCGTGCCGGCCGAGCGCAGGTGGATGTTCTGCAGCAGCCCGATCGCCATCAGCGAGGCGAACATCGACGACCCGCCGTACGACACCATCGGGAGGGGTACGCCGGTGACCGGCATGATGCCCAGACACATCCCGATGTTCTGGAAGGCCTGGAAGCCGAACCAGCAGGCGATGCCGGCGCCGGCGACCCGGCCGAACATGTCGGCGGAGTTCAACGAGATCGACATCGCCCGCCACAGCACGATGCCGAACAGCAGGATCAGCACGGCAGCGCCAACCAGGCCGAGCTCCTCACCGGCCACGGTGAAGATGAAGTCGGTGTGCTGCTCGGGCACGAAGCCGGACCGGGTCTGCGAGCCGTGGAAGAGTCCCTTTCCGAAGATCCCGCCGTTGCCGATCGCGATCCGGGCCTGCGTGGTGTTGTAGCCGGCCCCCCTGGGGTCGAGCGCCGGGTTGGTGAACGCCAGGAACCGGTCGATCTGGTACTGCTTGAGCACGCCCGCAGACACCACACCGACGGCGCCCACGACGCCAAGGGCGAACAACGACACCAGCCACCGACGAGGTGCGCCTGCGACTGCGAGCACCCCGAAGACAGTGGCGCTGAGCACCAGCATCGTGCCGAGGTCGGGTTGCAGGATGATCAGCAGCGCGGGCAGACCGGCGAGCGCCAGCATCAGCACCACCTCGATGCTGCCGACCGTATGGCGCCGCGAGCTCTCCGTGCGCTCGGCCAGCACCAGCGCCAGGCCGACCACCACCGCAAGCTTGGCGAACTCGGCCGGCTGGATGGACAGTCCGCCGAGCATCAGCCAGGACCGGGAACCGTTGATCGTGGTCCCCATCACCAGCACCAGCGCCAGGCCGACCACCGAGGCGACGTACACGGCCGGCACCAGGATCCGCACCCAGCGGTGATCGGTGGCCAGCACCATCACGAACAGCACCGTGCCGATCGCGACGTTGACCAGGTGCTTCTGGAGGTACGCGGTGGGATGGCCGTGGGTGAGCGCGGTGTTGGTCGCGGTCGAGGACCACACCAGCAGAGTGCCGATGACCACGATGCAGACGGTGGCCAGCACCAGAGCCCAGTCCAGGCCGGGAGCCCAGTTGGTGCGGCTCCGGCTCGGCTGGAACCGTGGGCCGTGCTGGGTTCGTGGGCTGTGCTGGATCCGTGGAATTGGGATCAGGGTCATCGCTGCGCACCGACGGTCTTCGGCGGCAGGATCGAGCCGTCCACGGCGAAGAAGGGCAGTCGGGCGGGCGGTGTGGTGCCCGGGATCACTGCTCGCGACGTGGCGACGTTCATGCCCTTGATGCCATAGAGCGACTCCCAGATCTTGCGCACGTACGGCCCGGAGGAGCCGGACCCGGTCCCGGCCTGCGTCATCATCATCACCACCACGTAGTCCTTCGTGTAGGTCGTCACCCAGGAGGTGCTCTGCTTGCCCTCGACCTCGGCGGAACCGGTCTTGCCGCGGATGTGGACCTTGTCGAGCGGGAAGTTGAGGAACTTCCAGGCCAGGGTGCCCGTCTTCGGTGTGCCCTGAAGGGCCTGGTCGATGTAGGAGAGGGCGCCTTTGACGGCCTTCACGTGACCCTGGACCTTGGGCGGGATCTTCTTCAGGACCTTGCCGTTCGGCGAGACGACCGCCTTGGCGATCCGGGGTTCGTAGAGGGTGCCGCCGTTGGCCAGCGCGGCGTACGCCCGAGCCAGCTGCAGCGGCGTGACCAGGGTGTCGCCCTGCCCGATGGAGAAGTTGACCGCGTCGCCGGCGCGGTACAGGTTGCCCTCGAGGCAGAACTCGTGGGAGAAGAGCTTGAGGAAGTCGTTCTGCGTGCGGTTCTTGTCGATCTTGCAGTAGTAGCCCTTCATCGCCTTCCAGTACGACAGCTTCCAGTGCCGGTCTGCTACGCGGCCGCTGGCCTCACCGGGAATGTCGAGCCCGGTGGGCTTGCCCATGCCGAACGACTTCGCCTCTGCGACCAGCGGGTCCTTGGCGTTGACGTTTCCGGGGTTGGAGCCGTACTTCTGCCACAAGGTGAGCCCGACGCGGTAGAAGAACGTGTCGCAGGAGATCTGCAGGGCCTTGGCGAAGTTGATGTTGCCGTAGGACTCGGACTCGTAGTTCTTGAACCATCGGTTGCCCACCTGGAGGCCCGGTGAGCAGTTCAGCAGCGTGTTCGTGCTGAACCCGTCGTGGCCCAGCGCGCCGGCGGTCATGATCGGCTTCCAGGTCGATCCGGGGGCGAACTGCCCCTGGGTCGCCCGGAACAGCAACGGGTTGTCGGCCTTGGCCGAGTAGAGCTTGCTCAGCTGCTTGTTGGTGATGCCGCCGACCCAGTCCTCGGGGTTGTACGTCGGCTGACTAGCCATCGCGACGACCCTGCCGTTGTGGGCGTCGAGCACGACGACGGCACCGGAGTCGGCGACGTAGTTCTTGCCCGTGACCTTGTCGAAGGTGCCCCGGGCTGTGGTGATGGCGGCATGCAGGTTCTTCTCAGCGACCGACTGCACCTTGGCGTCGATCGAGGTGACCAGCGTGTCGCCCGGCGTGGCGGCGGTGGAGCTGGCGTCTCCGAGCACCCGGCCCATCGAGTCGACCGTGACCCTCTTGTAGCCCGGCATCCCGCGCAGCCACTTGTCGTAGGACTTCTCCAGACCGGCACGTCCCACGTCGGAGGCGCCGTTGACCGACGTGTCGTGCTTCTTGTCGGCCTCGGCGATCTCACCTTCGGTGATCGGGCTGAGGTAACCGAGGATGTGGGCGGCGTTGATGCCGAACGGGGACGGGTAGGCGCGCACACTCTGTGCCTCGGCCAGCACGCCGGGGAAGTTCTCGGCCTGCTCGAGGATCGTCACCGCGATCTTCTGCCCGACGTCGTTGGCGATCGGCACGGGCTGGAAGGGAGAGCCGTTCCAGCAGGTGCCCTGCTTGGAGCCCGGCTCGCCGCAGACCAGCGAGCGCGCCTTGACCGAGGCATAGGAATGGTGCACCGCCCTGGCCACCCGGTGCAGCAGCCGGGTGCGCTGGTCGGCGCTCAGCTTGTCGAACAGGGTGCGGTCCAGGCTGACCACCCAGCTGGTGCGGTTAGCCACCAGCGGGCGGCCCATGTCGTCGACGACGAGCCCGCGCGCCGGCTGTACGACGAGCTCGCGTACCGACTGGTTGGTGGCCTGGGCCTGGTAGGCCTCCCCGCTGAAGATCTGGACGTACCAGAGCCGGGCGAACAACGTCAGGAACAAGGAGAGCATCAGCGCCTGGAGCACGAACAGTCGCCATCGGCTCTTGCTGCCCAGGTGCGGACGGATCAGCACCGCTGCCATCAGAGTGCAGCCTGCGGCGGTCGGAGCCGCCGGAACAACCCGAGCAGCGCCGGGAGCAGCAGCGGAGCGATGATCACGTCGAGCAGGGCGCTCAGCCCGATCACCTGGAGCATCTGACCAACGGGGGCCGTGTGGTCGTGCAGCACCAGCCCACTCAGGGCGAACACCGAGGTGCCGACGAACGACCCGGCACCCACGGCGAGCACGGCTGCGACGGGCGACCCCCCGTCGTACCTCAGTCGGCCGGCGAGGTAGCCGACGAGCACGAGCGCCAGTGCCCAGCGGCCCGCGACGTGGTCGGCGGGCGGAGCCAGGTCGATCGCCAGCCCGGCGACGAACCCGGTCACGGCGCCGATCTCGGGGCCACGGACGAGAGCTGCGGCCACGACCACGACCAGTGCGAGGTCGGGGACGACGCCGTCGACGGAGACCTGGCTGAGTACGGCGGTCTGGAGTACGACGGCCGCGACCACCAGGGCAGCAATGCCGAGTGCACGCAGGACCGTCATGCGGGGTCCCCGCGGAAGTGCGAGCTCTGCGAGCAGTTTCGTGGGGTGCTCATTTAATCTTCCCGTCCGCGCGGATCACCTTGCGGTCGCCCTGGGTGCCTGCCGGTACCACCACACCGACCAGGTCGAGCGCGCTGAAGTCGACGAACGGCGCGATCACGGCCTGCTTGGAGAGCTGACGCGGGCTGGAGTACACCGAGGTCACCCGGCCGATCGGGATGCCGGCCACGTAGGGCCCGCCCTTGCCCGAGCCCCACGAGACCACGACGTCGTCGCGGGACGGGCTGGCCGCGTTGTCGACCAGGGCCAGGTCGAGCCGGCCCTTCTCCCCCGTGGCGCCACGACCGCGGATGAAGCCGATCTTCATCGTCGAGCCCAGCCTGCCACCGACCACGGAGTCGGCGTCGATGATCAGCAGCACCGTCGCAGTGGTCCGGTCGGCCCGGATCACCCGGCCGACCAGGCCGTCGCGGCTGACCACCGTCGAGTCCGGGCGTACGCCGGAGGACATGCCGGCGTCGATCGTGACCGTCCGGCTGAACGACTGCGCCGGACCGATGCCGACCACGTGGGCGGGGACCAGCGCGTAGCCGGTGTCATGGGCGGTGCGCACCAGGCCGTCGTACTCGGCGAGGCGGTTGCGGTCCACCGACCCGGTGGCGAGCCGACTGCGCAGGCCGGAGTTCTGGGACTGCAAGGTGGCGACGTCTTGCCGCAGGCTGTTGTTGCTCTGCAGCGTCTCGGCCACCGAGCGGAAGGGGCGGGCAGCGCCGTTGGCCACGGTCTCGATCGGCCCGACGACCGTGCCCACGACTGCCCGTGCCGGGTCGACCGGCGAGCCGCCGCCACGTGCGTCGAGGGTGATCACGGCCAGGGAGGCCAGCACCATCAGGGCAAGCACCTTGGTTCCGCTGCGGGGCTCATCGCGTCTCTGCATCGGGGCCACTACCGCCTGGGCTCCGAGACGAGGACCTGCTGGAGCGCCTCGAACTCCTCGACACACTTGCCGGCGCCCAGTGCGACAGAGAGCAGCGGCTCCTCGGCGATGTGCACCGGCATCCCGGTCTCCTGGCGGATCAGCTCGTCCAGACCGCGCAGCAGTGCGCCGCCGCCGGTCAGCACGATGCCGCGGTCCATGATGTCGCCGGCCAGCTCGGGTGGGGTCTGGTCCAGGGTGGTCCGGACCGCGTCGACGATCTGGGTGATCGGCTCCTCCATCGCGCGCCGTACCTCGGAGCTGGAGAGCTTGACCGTGCGCGGCAGCCCGGAGGCCATGTCGCGGCCCCGGACCTCCGCCTCGACGTCGGTCGGCAGCGGGTACGCCGACCCCAGCGTCATCTTGATCTCCTCGGCGGTGTGCTCGCCGAGCATCAGACCGTGCTCCTTCTTCAGCCAGGCGATCACCGCCTGGTCGAGCTCGTCACCGGCGCTGCGCACCGACGCGCTGGCCACCACGCCGCCCAGCGAGATCACCGCGACCTCGGTGGTGCCGCCGCCGATGTCCACGATCATGTTGCCGGTGGCCTCGTGCACCGGAAGCCCGGCGCCGATCGCGGCGGCCATCGGCTCCTCGACGATGTAGACGCGGCGAGCACCGGCGAGGTAGCCGGCCTCCTTCACCGCGCGCTGCTCGACGGTCGTCACGCCGGAGGGGACGCAGACGACCAGCCGGGGTTTGGCGAAGTAGCGGCGTCGGTGCACCTGCTGGATGAAGTACCGCAGCATCTGCTCGGTGGCCTCGAAGTCGGCGATCACGCCGTCCTTGAGGGGCCGGATCGCCCGGATGTTGTCGGGGGTCCGACCGATCATCCGCTTGGCCTCGTGGCCGACGGCGAGGACCTCGCCCGTCGTGGTGTTCATGGCGACGACCGAGGGCTCGTCGAGGACCACCCCGCGTCGACGCACGTAGACGAGGGTGTTGGCCGTGCCGAGGTCCACGGCCATGTCGCGGCCGATCACGCTGTTCGCCATCGGTGAAGCCCCGTTCGCGCTCGGTGTTGCTGGGGGAAGAGGGGCCACTGATGCGCAAGTGACCCCGCACGCTCAGGGTAGGAGGGCGCGCAGGCAGAATCCGGGAAGGACACGCAGAGCGCGGTCGCAATGTGCCCCGGCTCGACTGCGCGGTTGGTAGCGCGTCAGGCCAGACCCGGGAACCAGATGCCCATCTCACGCTCGGCGGACTGCGCCGAGTCCGAGCCGTGCACCAGGTTCTCCCGGTTGGACAGCGACAGGTCGCCGCGGATCGTGCCCGGCGCGGCCTTGCGACCGTCGGTGGCGCCGTTGCTCGCGCGGACCACCTCGATCGCCTCGTC
>JBBSVL010000065.1:0-10165 GCA_038233595.1 Propionibacteriales bacterium
ACGCTCGTCGCTCACACCGCCACCACGATCACCGACCGCGAGCAGCTCCTGACCGAGCTGGCGGCGGTCCGGGAGCGCGGCTACAGCACCTGCCGCGGCGAGCTGGAGACCCATCTGCACGGCGTCTCGGCGCCGATCCTGAACGGTGACGCCCGTCCCGTGGGCGTGGTCAGCATCTGGGGCCCCGGCAACCGCGTGACAGAGGACCGGCTCCCGGCGCTCGGGCTGCTCGCAACCGATGCGGCCCGCGAGATCGCAGAGCGTCAGCGGGCTCGTTCGGTCAACCCCGCGGGAGCCACTCCCGGCCCACCGGGCTCTCGGCCCGGAGGGCCTTGGTGAGCAGGTCGGCGATCAGCCAGTCGACGGACTTCACCGCGCACCCTTCAGCCAAGCCGCTCCCGCGGCGTGCTCCTTGTCCATGCCCGCCGCGACCAGGTGGGCCATCAGCGTCTCGAGCCTGCCGCCGATCAGCGGCACCTTTACCTTGATCTCGGCGTCCATCGTCTCCGTGGTGACACCGTCGTTCTCGACCAGCGTCAGCGTGCCCCGGATCGAGGTCGGCTTGCCCGGTGTCTCGATCGAGATCGCAGCCTGCCGGGCAGTGGACCACTCTTCGAGCTGTACCGCCTTGGTGGTCGACCCGGCGAACTTCCTCGCGAAGCCGGGCAGGCCCTCGGTCGGCTGCACCTGGTCGATGCGCACCCGCATCCCTTCGCCCAGCGGCGAGACCGAAACCTCCGCTGAGATCACCCCCATCGCGTCGGCGGAGCGTCTCCGGAAGGCCGGGTCGGCCAGCATCGCGAACACTTCGGCGGCCGTGGCGTCGTAGGACACCTCGTGAGAGAACTTCATGGCGGTCATCATGCTGCATCGGTGGCGACGCGGCTACGGTGGCGGCGTGACGCAAGCAGACAAGGCAGGCACCCGGGAGAACTTTGTCAGCTTCGGCGAGGAAGGTGCTCAGCTGACCTACGGCAGCTACCTGCGGCTGGCTCAGCTGCTGGACAGCCAGCACGTCGAGTCCGACCCACCGGCACACGACGAGCTGCTGTTCATCACCATCCACCAGGTCTACGAGCTCTGGTTCCAGCAGCTGCTGCACGAGGCCGAGTCGGCTCGTGACGCGATGCTCGGGACCGGGTCCACCCACCGGGCCGAGCAGCTGTGGTGGGCCCGCCATCTGCTCACCCGGATGCACGTGATCGAGCGGCTCCTGGTGCAGCAGATCGACGTGCTGGAGACGATGACGCCGCAGGACTTCATGGAGTTCCGGCAGCGGTTGGCGCCGGCGAGCGGGTTCCAGTCGGTGCAGTTCCGGGAGCTGGAGTTCCTCTCCGGGTCCAAGGACCCGAAGTACCTGCGCCGGTTCAAGGGGATCACCGACGCAGAGGAGCAGCGGTTGCGCCAGCGGCTGGAGCAACCCACGCTGTGGGACGGGTTCCTGGCCGTGCTGCACCGAGCCGGGCTGGACACCTCCTCCGACGCGGTGACCACGGCGTCGTTGCGGACCGTGGCCCACGACCGTGCGTCGTACGCCGAGATCTGGGCGTTGGCCGAGGCACTGCTCCAGCACGACGAGCTGGCGGCGGGCTGGCGCGCCCGGCACGTGGTGATGGTCGAGCGGATGATCGGCGCGAAGACCGGCACCGGCGGCTCGAGTGGTGCGGAGTACCTGCGTTCGCGACTGGACCTGCGCTACTACCCGCTCCTGTGGGACCTGCGCTCGGTGCTGTGAGACCGGTGCCCGCTAGTCTCGGAATCGTGTCCAGCACTCTCGACGAACGCAAGGCCGATCTCCTCCACGAGCTCTTCACCCAGGCGAAGAGTCTGCCCCCGCTGGCCGGGATCGACCTGGAGACCCTGATCCGTGGCTACTACCGCCACGTCGCTGCCGAGGACCTGCTCGATCGCACCAGCCGCGACCTCGGCGCCAGCGTGCTGCACCATCTCGACACTGCGGGCACCCGGCCACAGGGCACCGCCGTGGTCCGGCTGATGACCCCGTTGCGGGAGCGTGACGGGTGGAGCCTGAGCGGACGCACCGTGGTCGAGGTGGTCACCGACGACATGCCGTTCCTGGTCGACTCGGTGAGCATGGCGCTGGACGCTCACGGGCACGAGGCAGACCTGGTCATGCACCCCCAGTTCGTCGTACGACGCGACCTGGCCGGCGAGCTGCTCGAGGTGCTCGACGACGCCAGCGCCACCGATGCCCACGACGTCCACCGTGAGTCGTGGATGCACATCGAGGTCGACCGGATCCCCGAGAGCGAGGAGGAGTCGGTCCAGCAGACCCTGCTCAAGGTGCTCCAGGACGTCCGCGAGGTGGTCGAGGACTGGCAGAAGATGCACGTCCAGATCGACTCGATCGTCACCGAGCTGGAGACCGACCCGCCGCCGCTGCCGGACGCCGAGCTGCGGCAGGGCATGGACTTCCTGCGCTGGCTCTCCGACGACCACTTCACGTTCCTCGGCTTCCGCGAGTACGACCTCGTGCGTGAGGGGGACGACGAGCTGCTGCGCGCCGTGCCCGGCACCGGTTTCGGCATCCTGCGCGCCGACCAGGTGCACTCGCCGTCGTTCGGCAAGCTGCCCGAGCCGGCGAAGGCGAAGGCCCGCGAGAAGACCCTCCTGGTGCTCGCCAAGGCCAACTCGCGCGCCACGGTGCACCGCCGGGTGCACCTCGACTACGTGGGGGTCAAGAAGTTCGACGACCAGGGGGAGGTCGTCGGCGAGCGGCGTTTCCTCGGCCTCTACTCCTCCGGCGCCTACACCGAGTCGGTCACCCGGATCCCGGTGCTGCGGGAGAAGGCCAGCCAGGTGGTCGAGCTGGCCGGTTATGAGCCGCTCAGCCACGCGGGCAAGGCCCTGATGGACGTGCTGGAGACCTATCCTCGCGACGAGCTGTTCCAGACCCCGGTCGAGGAGCTGGTCCCGATCGCCGATGCGGTCATGCACACCCGGGAGCGGCGTCAACTGCGGCTGTTCCTGCGCCGGGACAGCTACGGCCGGTTCCTTTCCTGCCTGGTCTACCTGCCGCGCGACCGTTACAACACCCGGGTCAGGGAGCGGCTGGCCAGGATCCTCAAGGAGCGCCTGGGTGCCGAGACGGTGGAGTTCACCGCGCGGGTCAGCGAGTCGGTCGCGGCCCGGCTGCACTTCGTGGCCCGTCCGCCCGCTGGTGGCGAGCTGCTCGACGTCGACACCGCTGCCCTGGAGCAGCAGCTGGCGGAGGCGGCGCGCTCCTGGGACGACGACCTCGCCGCGGCGGTGCTCGGCCATGACGACGTCGACGGCGCTGCCGTCGTGCGTCAGTACGGCGACGCCTTCCCAGAGGCCTACAAGGAGGACTACAGCGCCGCGACCGGCGCCGTCGACCTGTGCAGGTTGACCGCGATGGGGGAGGGTGAGCTCTCCTTGTCCCTCGAGCCCGGCAGCGGCCGCGAGGCCCGGCTGAAGCTGTTCCGCACCGGTCCGGCACTGTCGCTCTCGGAGGTGCTGCCGATGCTCTCCGCGATGGGTGTCGAGGTCGTGGACGAGCGGCCCTACTCCCTGGAGGGGCTGCCTCACCCCACGCACATCTACGACTTCGGGCTGCGCTGGACGCGACCGTGGCCGGCCTCCGCGGTCGAGCCGTTCGAAGATGCGGTGCGGTCGGTCTGGCAGGGCAGGAACGAGAGCGACGGGTTCAACGCGCTGGTGCTGGCCGCCGGGCTGAGCTGGCGTCAGGCGGTGCTGCTGCGGGCCTACGCCCGCTACCTGCGGCAGGGCGGCACGCCGTACTCGCAGGAGTACCTCGAGGACACCCTGCGCTCGAACGTCGACATCACCAGCTACCTGGTTCGGCTCTTCGAGGCCCGCTTCGACCCGGGCCGCGGCGGACCGGACCGAGCGGATCTCTCCGCGGATGCCGAGGCGCGTACGGCGAAGTGCGAGGAGCTCGAGCACCGGATCAGCCAGGCGCTGGACGACGTGGCCGGGCTCGACCAGGACCGCATCCTGCGCTCCTACCTGAGCCTGATCCGGGCCACCCTGCGCACCAACTACTTCCAGACCGAAGCCGACGGTCCTGACGGTGAGCAGAGCCCGCACCCCTACCTCTCCCTCAAGCTCGACCCGTCGGGGGTGCCCGACCTGCCCGAGCCTCGACCGAAGTTCGAGGTCTTCGTCTACTCGCCGCGGGTCGAGGGGGTGCACCTGCGCTTCGGTGCGGTGGCGCGCGGAGGGCTGCGCTGGTCCGACCGGCGCGACGACTTCCGCACCGAGGTCCTCGGCCTGGTCAAGGCGCAGATGGTCAAGAACACCGTGATCGTGCCGGTGGGTGCCAAGGGCGGCTTCGTGTGCAAGCAGCTGCCCGACCCCGGTGACCGCGATGCCTGGCAGGCCGAGGGAGTCGTCTGCTACCGCACCTTCATCGCCGGGCTGCTCGACCTCACCGACAACCTGGTCGACGGTCCCGACGGTCGCACCGTCGTGCCGCCGCTCCGGGTGGTGCGGCACGACGCCGACGACACCTACCTCGTCGTCGCCGCCGACAAGGGCACCGCGACCTTCTCCGACATCGCCAACCAGATCTCCGCGGACTACGGGTACTGGCTGGGCGACGCGTTCGCCTCCGGCGGCTCGGTCGGCTATGACCACAAGGCGATGGGGATCACAGCCAGGGGCGCCTGGGTCTCGGTCCAGCGACACTTCCGGGAGCGCGGGGTCGACTGCCAGGCCCACGACTTCACCGCTGTCGGCATCGGGGACATGTCCGGCGACGTGTTCGGCAACGGGCTGCTCTGCTCCGAGCACACCCGGCTGGTCGCGGCCTTCGACCACCGCGACATCTTTCTCGACCCCGAACCCGACGCCACCACGTCCTACGCCGAGCGGCAGCGGCTCTTCGACCTGCCGCGCAGCTCCTGGCAGGACTACGACCGGACCATGATCTCCGAGGGCGGCGGCGTCCATTCGCGCAACGTCAAGTCCGTCCCGGTCACCTCGCAGGTCCGCACTGCCTTGGGACTCGCCGACGACGTCAGCCAGCTCTCCCCGCCGGAGCTGATGAAGGCGATCCTGAGCGCCCCGGTCGACCTGCTCTGGAACGGCGGCATCGGCACCTACGTCAAGGCAGAGTCAGAGAGTCACGCCGATGCCGGCGACAAGGCCAACGACGCGATCCGCATCAACGGTGCCGAGCTGCGCTGTGCGGTGGTGGGCGAGGGCGGCAACCTCGGCTTCACCCAACGTGGTCGAATCGAGTACGCAGTGTCGGGCTGCCACGGCGCCGGCGGCGCGATCAACACCGACTTCATCGACAACTCCGCGGGTGTGGACACCTCCGACCACGAGGTGAACATCAAGGTCCTGCTCGACCGGGTCGTCGCGGCCGGTGAGCTGAGCACCGAGGAGCGCAACGAGCTGCTCGCCTCGATGACAGACGAGGTCGGCTCCCTGGTGCTGGTCGACAACTACGAGCAGAACCTCGCCCTGGCCAACTCGCTGGCGCAGGCGCCGGCGCTGCTGCACGTGCACGAGGACTGGATGCGCACCCTTGAGCACGCTGGTCATCTCAACCGTGACCTGGAGGCACTCCCCAGCCGGCGTGAGGTCGCCGGCCGGATCGAGCGGGGCGAGGGGCTGACCGCACCGGAGCTGTGCGTGCTGCTCGCCTACGCCAAGATCGGGCTCGCCGAGGAGCTGCTCACCACCGATCTGGCCGACGACCCGTTCCTGCGCAGCGACCTCTACTCCTACTTCCCGCACCCGATGCGGCAGGCCTATCGCCGCGCGATGGAGGCGCACCCGCTTCGCCGGGAGATCGTGGTCACCCAGATCGTCAACGACCTGGTCAACGGCGCCGGCATCACCTACCTGCACCGGCTCGGTGGCGAGACCGGCGTCACGCCGGCGGAGCTGGTACGTGCGAACTTCATCGCCCGGGAGATCTGCGGCACCGCCAAGCTGGGCGACGAGATCAACAGCTGGGACAACCGGATCGACGCATCGGTGCAGACCCGGATGCGGATCGAGGTCCGGACCCTGGCCGAGCGGATGTCGCGCTGGCTGGTCAACAACCGTCGCCCGCCGCTGGACAGCGAGGAGACCGTCGGTCACTTCGAGGTCGTCACCGAACGGGTCCTGGCCGTGCTTCCCGACCTGCTGGGCGGCCGCGAGCTCGCGACATTCGAGGAGCGCCGCGACGCACTGGTCGCCAAGGGTGTTGCGGTCGACCTGGCCACGCGTGTCGCCGTGCTGCCGCCGGCCTACATGGTCCTGGGCATCGTGGAGACCGCAGCTCGCGAGAACCTCGACGCGCTCGAGGTCGCCCGAGTGCACTTCGCCCTCGGCGAGCGGCTCGGGCTGCCCACCTTGGTCGCCCGGATCCTGACCCTGCCCCGCACCGACCGGTGGGAGACCATGGCCCGTGCGGCGCTACGCGACGACCTGCACGGCGTGCACGCGCAACTCACCGCCCAGGCGCTCGCGGCGAGTTCCGCGGGGGACTCCGCCCCGGCCAGGGTCGCCGACTGGGAGGACGCGGACCAGGTCGTGGTGAGCCGCGCCGCGGCCACCCTGGAGGAGATCTGCGCCGACGAGGCCGCCGACCTGGCCCGGCTCTCGGTCGGCCTGCGCGTCGTCCGTTCACTGCTCGACACCCCGTGACCGCTGCGATCGCGGTGCGCGACCTCGCCATCGCCTACGGGGACGTCAACGCGGTCGACAAGGTGAGCTTCGAGGTCGCGGAGGGCGAGTTCTTCGGCATCCTCGGGCCGAACGGCGCCGGCAAGACCACCACGCTCGAGCTGGTCGAGGGCCTGCGCCGGCCGGACTCCGGCGAGGTCCGGCTGCTCGGTCAGAACCCGTGGCCACGCAACCAGAAGCAGCTGCCCCGGATCGGAGTGCAGCTACAGGCCTCCGCCTTCTTCGAGAGGCTGACCGCGCGCGAGCAGATCCACACGTTCGCGGCGATGTACGACGTCGGAGCGGCACGGGCCGACGCATGGCTGGAACGGGTCGGGCTCACCGACAAGGCGGGCAGCCGCACCGAGGACCTGTCCGGAGGCCAGGCCCAGCGGTTGGCCATCGCCTGTGCGCTCGTGCACGACCCGGACGTCGTGTTCCTCGACGAGCCGACGGCCGCGCTCGACCCGCAGGCCCGGCGGAACCTCTGGGACCTGCTCTCCGGGATCCAGGAGTCCGGTCGCACCGTGGTGCTGACCACGCACTACATGGACGAGGCCGAGGCGCTCTGTGACCGGGTGGCGATCATGGACAACGGCAGGATCCTCAAGCTGGACACGCCCCGCGCCCTGGTGCGCGGTCTCGACGCCCCGGTGCGGATCATGGTCGACCCTGGCAGGCTCGATGCAGGAGAAGCCGGCCGGATCGCGGGCGTCGACGAGGTCACCGACGACGGCACTGTGCTCGTTCTCAGCACCCGACGGGCGGCCGACGTGCTCACGGCACTGGCCGAACGGCACACCCTCGACGGGTTGCAGGTCCGTGGCGCCACCCTCGAGGACGTGTTCCTCGACCTCACCGGACGCGAGTACCGAGCATGAATGCGTTGCGCGCCATCTCGTTGGCGATCCTGAAGGGCTTCTTCCGGGACAAGGCATCGGTGTTCTTCGCGATCGTCTTCCCGCTGATGTTCCTGGTGCTCTTCGGCGGCGTCTTCAGCGACCAGAGCAGCTCAAGGAGCAACCTGGTCGAGATCGGCTCGGTCGCGCTGGTCGACAACCTGCCGCCAGCGGCACGCACGCAGTTCGGCAAGGCGTTCCAGGTCACCCACGCCACGAGTCGGGAGGCGGCGCTGGCAAAGGTACGCAAGGGCGACGCCGATGTCGCGGTCGAGATGGACGGCAAGACCCTGGTCGCGCACTACACGCAGACTGACCAGGTGAAGGCGGCCGTCACCCGTGGCACCCTGTCCGCGTTCGTCGACGCGACCAACCAGGCCGTGTCGGGGCAGCCCCCGACGTACTCCCTCCGCGCGGAGCGGGTCGAGGACAAGTCGCTGAAGACCATCCAGTTCGTCACCCCCGGGCTGCTGGGCTGGGCGGTGGCGATGAGTGCGGCCTTCGGCGCCGCGGCGACCCTGCAGGGCTGGCGGCAGTCCAAGCTGCTGCGCCGGCTGCAGCTCTCACCGGTGCCCACCTCGACCGTGGTGGGTGCCCGGGTGCTGGTGACCATCCTGGTCGCGTTCGTACAGATGGCGATCTTCATCGGTCTAGGCTGGGCTGCCTTCGGGCTCACCCTGAGTGGCTCCTGGTGGATGTCGATCCCGCTCCTGGTCGCCGGCACGTTGAGCTTCATGTCGCTGGGACTGCTGGCCGGTGCGGTGGCGAAGACGACCGAGGGCGCGGTCAACCTGGCCAACTTCTTCGTGCTGCCGATGGCGTTCCTGTCCGGCTCGTTCTTCCCGCTCGACGGCGCACCGAAATGGCTTCAGGTCCTCTCGCAGGCGCTGCCGCTGCGCCACCTCAACGACGGCATGTTGGACGTGATGGTGCGCGGCCAGGGGCCGGCCGCCGCGCTCGCACCGATGGGCATCCTGCTGGCCTTCGCGGTAGTGGTCGGGCTGTTGGCGGTGCGGTTGTTCCAGTGGGAGGACTAACCTCGCGTGATGGCCATTCACCCAAAGTTGACCGACACCGAGCGGCGGGTCCTGGACCAGCTCGACGAGGCTGCCCTCGTAGACCGGCTGGCCACGCTGGTGCGGGTTCCCAGCGTGTCGGGCTCGCCGGCCGAGGTGGAGGTGGTCGAGCTTGCCGCCGGGATGCTCTCCGACGCCGGCCTGGCGATCGACCACTGGGAGATCGACATCGAGGAGCTGCGTGCCGACCCGTGGTTCCCCGGCACGGAGGTCGACCGTGAGACTGCATTCGGGCTGGCCGCGGTCACCTCTTCGGACGACGAGATGCCTGCGCTGGTGCTCCAGGGTCACCTGGACGTCGTGCCGCCAGGTGACCCGGATGCCTGGGGACTGGCCGACCCGTTCTCCGCCGAGATCCACCAGCGGCGGCTCTACGGCCGCGGCGCCTGCGACATGAAGGCAGGTTTCGCTGCAAACGTGGCGGTCGTGGAGACTCTGCGCGCCGCCGGCGTCCGCCTGGAACGGCCGCTGGCCGTGCACGGTGTGGTGGGGGAGGAGGACGGCGGTCTGGGCGCATTCGCCACGATGCGTCGTGGGCACCGTGCAGACGCGGCCGTCATCACCGAGCCCACAGCCGACCGGCTCGTGGTCGCGAACGCGGGAGCACTGACGTTCCGGATCGAGGTCCCGGGCCGGTCCGCGCACGGGAGCCTGCGGCTGGAGGGGCAGAGCGCCTTCGAGTCCTTCCTTCCTGTCTATCGCGCGCTCGTGGCCCTGGAAGGTGACCGCAACACCGTGGTGGACCCCGTCTTCGTCGACCGGACGATGCCCTACGCGTTGTCCTTCGGCGTCGTGCGGACCGGTGACTGGTCCAGCAGCGTGCCCGACCGGCTGGTCGCCGAGGGCAGGTTCGGCGTGAAGCTGGGCGAGGAGCCGCAGGCTGCCCGCTCGGCGTTCGAGGACACCGTGACCGAGGCCAGCCTCAAGGACCCGTGGCTGCGCGAGCACCGTCCGGTGGTCACGTGGCCGGGCGGCCAGTTCGCGAGCGGTCGGCTCGACCCCGAGCACCCGCTGGTCGGCGAGGTGGGCGCGGCAGCGCAGGCCACCGGTGCCGGCGACCTCCGGATCTGTGCCGAGGTCTACGGCAGCGACCTGCGCCTCTACTCCGGCATCGGCGGCATACCCACGCTGGTGTACGGCCCGGGCAACCCGCTGCGCGCCCACGCCCCCCACGAGTACGTCGAGCTCGACGACGTGGTGACGGTGACCCGCACGCTGCTGGTGCTCGCGTTGCGCCGCTGCGGGGTCGCCGGGTAGGGAGCCACTAGGTGGCTGCGAGGCGTCCGTCCGCCTCCTGGTCTTCGTCGGTCTCAGGCGGTCGCCGGCACGGACTGGGCGTCGTCGTCCTCGGCGGTCAGCGGTCTCGCGATGCTCTCCAGGGACTGTCCCTCGGCCTTGACCCCGAGGAAGATCTCGGCGAGCCCACCGCCGATCATCAGGACGGCGCCGATGAAGTAGCCGACAGCGATCCCGGTGATGTCCTTGCTCGCGGTGGCGTTGTTGATCAGGTTGCCGAACAGC
>JBBSVL010000066.1:0-10066 GCA_038233595.1 Propionibacteriales bacterium
CCGACCGGATCCCGGACCCCACCACACGGCGAGCGAGAACACCCCGCCCGCGAGCAGCATCCCCACCGCGAGCGGCGGGTGGAACAGGGCCTCGACGACACCGACCGCGACCGCGGCTGCTGCTGCCCAGCCCACCAGCAGCAGCGCCCCGAAGAACGCCAGCACCAGGTAGCCGGGGGTGGACAGAGTGGTCGCCGGGACGTCGTACCACCTGGCGCGGCCGCGGATCGTCCGGCGCCGGGCGTGCCGCTCCCGGGTCACCGACGCCGTACGCAGCGTCAGCACGACCACGCCCACGAGCACCGCCGCCGTGTAGGGCGCGAACGCCACGGCAAGGCTGGTGACGACCCCGAGACCGATCAGCTGCGCCCGGCGTTGCCCACCCGGCCGGCCGTGCGCGGAGACGGGGGCGGGCGGCGGGGGGCCGGCCACGGCAGGCAGCACCCGGGTCGACGACTCGTGCTCGACCGGCAACCCGGAAGTCGTCGGTGCGGCGACACCTGGCCCCGCACCGGTCGCCGGGCGGACCTCAGTGACCGGCGCCCGGCCCAACGCGGCGACCGGCATCGTCCACTGGTCCGGGGTCGGTGCGACGACGGGGCGGGACCGGAACGTCCGCTCCTGCTGGCTGCGGAGCCAGACCAGGATCTCGTGCAGACCGGGCCGGTCCAGCGGGTCCGGTGCGAGCGCCTGGCGGAGCAGCCCGGCCAGCGGCCCGGGTACGGCGGACAGGTCGTGCTCGCCGCGGCGTACCCGGTCCATGATCGCCATCGCCGGACCCTTGCCGTACGGCGGGCGACCCGTGGCCGCGTAGACGACCGTGGCTGCCCAGGCGTGCACGTCGGAGGCCGGCGTCGCCTCGTCGCCGTACAGGATCTCGGGCGCGAGGTAGCCAGGCGTGCCCAGCAGCCAGCCGGTGTGGGTCAGCCGGGGGTCCTCGGCGAGCCGGGCCAGACCGAAGTCGATCAGCACCGGGCTGCGTCCCTCCATCAGCACGTTGGACGGCTTGACGTCGCGGTGCAGCACACCGACCGCGTGCACGGCGAGCAGCGCCTCGGCCAGCGCGCACCCGAAGTGGAGAAGGTCGGTTCCGGCGATCGGCCCCTCCTCCCGCACGTGCTCGTGCAGTGAGAGCCCGGGCACGTAGCGGGTCGCCACGAACGGGGTCGGGCCGTAGGGGTCGGCGTCGATGATCTCCGCGATCCTGGGACTGGTGATCCGACGCAGCGAGCTGACCTCTCGGGCCATCCGCTCACGGGCCTCGGCGTCCCCGATGATGTGCTGGCGGAGCACCTTGAGCGCGACCCGGCGGCCGTCCGGCGCCTCGGCGAGGTGGACCACGCCCATGCCGCCCTCGCCGATGCGCGCGAGCAGCCGGTAGTCGCCGATGCGCTCCCGATCAGGCTGCCGTGCTCGATCGGGCTGCGCTGGGCCGGTCGGCGCCGATCCGGGCTGGGTCACCGGACAACGGTAACCGGCGGGGTCGGATAGTCCGGTTCAAATGACATCCGGAGCCGGCGGTTCGGCATGCTTCTTGAACCGGACTATCGGCTAGACGACCTGGTGCATCCAGCCGAAGGTGTCCTCGGCCCGGCCGAACTGGATGTCGACCAGCTGCTGGCGGATGGCCATGGTGAGCTCTCCGGCCTCGGTCGCCCCGGTCACCTCGCCTCCGTCCCAGGCCAGGGTGCCGACCGGGGTGACCACGGCGGCGGTGCCGCAGGCGAAGACCTCGGTGATCTCACCACTGGCCACGCCGTCGCGCCACTCGTCGATGGAGAACCTGCGCTCCTCGACCGGGTGGCCCAACTTCTGGGCCAGCTCGATGATCGCCGAGCGGGTGATCCCGGCCAGGATGGTGCCGGTCTCTGGGGTGACGATGCGGCCGTCGGCGTGCACGAAGTACATGTTCATCCCACCCAGCTCCTCGACGTACTTCCCTTCCTGGACGTCGAGGAAAACCACCTGGTCGCAGCCGTGCTCGGTCGCCTGCTGCTGGGCGACCAGGGAGCTGGCGTAGTTGCCGCCGGTCTTCGCCGCACCCATCCCGCCGCGGCCGGCCCGGGTGTACTCCTCGGTCAGCCACAGCGTGATCGGCTTGACGCCGCCCTTGAAGTAGGCGCCCGCCGGGGACGCGATGACCATGAACGTGACGTGTTGGGAGGGCCGCACCCCCAAGAACGCCTCGGTGGCGATCATGAACGGCCGCACGTAGAGGCTCTTCTCGCCGCCGGACTCGGGCACCCAGCGCTGGTCGACCTCGACGAGCGAGTCGACCGCCGCCACGAAGTCGTCGGGTTCCAGCACTGGAAAGGCAAGCCGCTTCGAGGAGCGCGACATCCGGGCCGCGTTCTCCTCGGGCCGGAAGGTCCAGACCGAGCCGTCGCGGTGCCGGTAGGCCTTCATCCCCTCGAAGGTCTCCTGTGCGTAGTGCAGCACGGCGGTGGCCGGGTCCAGGGTCAGCGGCCCGTACGGCGTGATCCGGGCGTCGTACCAGCCCTTCTCGGGAGTCCACTCGAGCGTGAACATGTGGTCGGTGAAGTGGGTTCCGAAGCCGGGGTTCTCCAGGATCTGCGCCAGCTCCGCGTCACTTCGCGGGTGGCCCGAGCGGGTGATGTCGATGTCGAGCGCCATGGAACGCACGGTAGCAACACTGTTGAGCTGCGCGATATGCACCGTCGAGTGGTGGGAAAGGTCCGCTTCCGAGGGACGTATGGCACTCCTCAAGGGTGCGCTTTGCGCATCTCGACGGTGCTTTTGGCACATCTCAACGGGGCAGGCGGGCAGCAACGGCGTCGCCGACCTCGGAGGTACGCCGGGTGGTCCCCGGCTGTCGGTCAGCGAGGTCGGCGACCACGGCGTCCTCGACCGCGCGGGCGGCGTCCTCGAAGCCGAGATGGTCCAGCATCAGCGACACCGAGAGGATCGCGGCTGTCGGGTCGGCCAGCTGCTGCCCGGCGATGTCGGGGGCCGAGCCGTGCACCGGCTCGAACATCGACGGCGTGGTGCGGTCGGGGTTGACATTGCCGCTCGCGGCCAGCCCGATGCCACCGGTCACGGCGGCAGCGAGGTCGGTGATGATGTCGCCGAAGAGGTTGTCGGTGACGATCACGTCGAAGCGGGCCGGGTCGTTGACCATGAAGATCATCGCGGCGTCGACGTGCATGTAGTCGACCACGACGTCAGGAAACTCCGACGCCAGCTCCTGGGTGAGCCGCCACCAGACCGCGCCCGCGTGGACCAGCACGTTGGTCTTGTGGACCAGGGTCAGCTTCTTGTTCCGCTTCTGCGCGCGCCGGAACGCGTCGCGCACCACCCGCTCCACGCCGAAGGCGGTGTTCACGGAGACCTCGGTGGCGACCTCGGCCGGGGTGCCGACCCGGAGCGCGCCACCGTTGCCCGTGTAGGGACCTTCGGTGCCCTCGCGTACGACGACGAAGTCGACGTCGCCCGGATCCGTGAGGGGTGAGGCGGCACCGGGGAAGATCCGCGAGGGGCGCAGGTTCACGTAGTGGTCCAGCTCGAACCGCAGCCGCAGCAGCAGACCTCGTTCGAGGATGCCGGGCGGCAGGTTCGGGTCCCCAGGCTTGCCACCGACGGCCCCGAGCAGGATCGCGTCGTGCCCGCGGATCTCCGCCAGTACCGAGTCGGGCAGTACCTCGCCGGTCGCCAGATAGCGCTCGGCACCGAGGTCGTAGCGAGTCGGCTCGAACTTCACCTGGCCCGATCCTTGGGCAGGGGCGACCTGCTCGAGGACCTTGAGCGCTTCGGTGGTGACCTCGGCACCGATCCCGTCCCCGGGAATGACAGCAAGCTTGACGGAGGTCGGTGAGGCAGGCGAAGAGGGTGTGGGCATGCAGCCGAACCTAGTTGTCGTCGGGGCGCTCGCCGCCGTTGTCTCGCAGGTCAAGCGCCTCCTGGACGGCGCGGTGGCTGATCGGGCTGTCGGGGTTGTTCCTGGCAGGTCCCCACTCGGGGTACATGTCGTACATGACGCTGCTCTCCTCGGACTGGTTCGGATGAGGTGGGACGGAGGGCCTGGTCCGGGAGCGGAGCGGGATCGCCGCGGAACCACCGGACACCTGATACAGGTGGCTGGGTCTCGGCAGCGGGCGGTGGGACGAGTCGACGGGCCGCGTGGTGTGCGACCGGGAGATGTCCCAGAGAAGAGTGCGGGTGAAGCTTCGCTACTCGCTGCGGAGGATGGTCAGAAAGACCGTCGGTTGGCCGTGAACGCCGAAACCCCGCGGCGAGGTGGCCTACCTGTCAGGCCTCGCCGCGGCGCTCGATAAGTACGAACACGCTCCGCATGATGAGGCGACGATACCTAGCCGAACCGGCTGCGTCCATCCCTTGAGCAAGGCGTTTCGAATGTCGAGACGACCATCGCCCGAGGTGAGGCCCCCTCGTGCCGGTGACAGACTCATACGATGAGCGCACCGCCTCTGCTCCCCGAGATCGTCTCGCGCGCCTTCGCCGTGTCGCGGCGGGCGGGCTACGCCTCCTTCTGCCGCAACGAGACCGGCCGGCTGCTGGCCGCGCTGGCCGCCACGCGGAGCGGCACCCTGGCGGAGTTCGGCACCGGCTGCGGGGTCGGTACGGCGTGGCTGCGGTCCGGTGTCCCCGAGGGCAGCCGGATCCTGAGCGCCGAGCTGGACGCCAAGCTGGCCACCGCGGCCGCGGAGATCTTCCAGGACGACGACCGGGTCGAGGTGGTCTCCGCCGACTGGTCGACCCTGCGCGACCGGGCGCCGTTCTCGCTGCTGTTCCTGGACGCCAACGCCCCCAAGGACTCCGGCGTCGACGCGGTTGCCGACCTGGTCGAGCCCGGTGGGATGATCGTGGTCGACGAGTTCTCCCCGTGCGAGTCGTGGCCGCCGATCACCGGCGGGCGGGTCGACACGTTGCGCGAGGAGTGGCTGCTGGATGAGCGGTTCACCAGCGCCGAGGTGATGGTTGCCAGCGACGCCTCGGTGCTGATCGCGACCAGACGTTAGCGCTCTGTCCGGTCGACCTGCCCGGTCTCGACGCGAGCGGCTGGCAGGTCCACGATGAACCACGGCAGCATCAGCTGCGCCAACGGCCCGATCGCGAGCGCGTAGAGCACGGTGCCGACGCCGAAGACACCGCCGAGCAGCCAGCCGATCGCGACGACGGTCACCTCCAGGCCGGTGCGCACCGCCCGGATCGAGACGCCGGTACGACGGTGCAGGCCGGTCATCAGCCCGTCGCGCGGGCCGGCGCCGAACTGCGAACCGAGGTACATCGCGGTCGCAACGCCGTTCAGCAGCACCCCGCCGAGCATCAGCAGCACCCGGCCCCACCAGGCGTCGGGCGCGGAGAACAGCGAGAGGAAGAAGTCGGCGGAGAAGCCGACCGCGAAGGTGTTACAGACCGTGCCCAGCCCCGGCAGCTCGCGCAACGGGATCCACAGCAGCAGCACGACCAGGCTCACGCCGACCACGGCTTGTCCGATGCTGACCGGCAGGTGCCGGGAGAGGCCCTGGTGCAGCACGTCCCACGGCGCGTTGCCGATGGCGGAGCGGATCATCATCGCGATGGTCAGCCCGTAGAGCAGCAGTCCGGCGAAGAGCTGGGGCAGCCGACGCCCGAGCCGTCCGGCGCGCACCTGGGCCACCGGGCCGAGCCGGGCCAGCTCGCGCCGGACCCGGGGCGAGCGGGCGGCAGCACAAGGAGAGGGGGCCGAGGGGGGCAGCGGACGCATCGCACCAGCCTGCGTCAGATTGGCCTTTGTTTCGATAGCCAATCGTGAGACGGTGGTCTGCATGCCGCGCGCAGTCAGTGCCTCACGAGTCGCCGACCTGGTGGGCAGCTTCGACAGGTCCCCCGCCTACCGTGGGCTGGCCTTCACGCTGCGACGGCTGGTGGTGGACGGTCGGATCGCGGTCGGCGTACGACTGCCCAGCGAGCGCGACCTCAGCACGGCACTGGACCTCAGCCGCACGACCGTCACCCGCGCCTATGACGACCTGCGCGAGCTGGGCTACCTGACCTCACGCCAGGGGTCGGGCAGCGTGGCGCGCCTGCCCGGCACCCTGCTCAGCTACCGCGGCGACCATCTGCTGCCACCGGGTGCGGTGGCTCCGGGTGGGGCCATCGACCTGACCGTCGCCGCACCTTCGGCACCGCCGGGCACGATGGCGGCCTTCGAGGCAGCCATCCAGAAGCTGCCCGGTCACCTGGGTGCCACCGGCTACTCCCCCAGCGGCCTGCCCCAGCTGCGTGAGGCCATCGCCGCCAAGTACGACGCACGAGGACTGCCCACGACGCCCGACCAGGTGATCGTGACCGCCGGGGCTCTGGCCGCCCTGGCCGTGGCGTCCCGTGCGGTCACCAACGTCGGTGACCGGGCCCTGGTGGAGAGCCCGACCTACCCGAACGCGATCGCGGCCCTCAAGCACGCCGGCACCCGGGTCACCGGCCTCGACGTCGACCACGCCGGCTGGGACGTCGGCCAGGCCGAGGCCACCATCCGGCAGGTCCGCCCGGCGCTGGCCTACCTGATCCCGGACTTCCACAACCCGACCGGCGCCCTGATGCCGGACCCCGTCCGGGAGCGGATCGGCGCCGCGCTGACCCGCGCGCGGACCACCGCGATCGCCGACGAGTCACTGGTCGACCTTCGGCTCGACCCCGTGCAGATGCCATCCCCCCTGGCCACGCACGCGCCCGGCGCGATCAGCATCGGCAGCCTGAGCAAGTCGTTCTGGGGCGGGCTCCGGATCGGCTGGGTCCGCGCTCCGCACCACCTGGTCACCGCCTGCTTCAAGGCCCGGCTGAGTCTCGACCTCGGAGCCGCACTTCTCGAGCAGCTGGTTGCGGTGGAGCTCCTCTCCGGAGCCGACCAGGTGCTCGAGGAGCGCCGGTCACAGCTGCGCGAGAGCAGAACCGTCGCCCTCGCCGCACTCGCCGAGCAGCTCCCACAGTGGCGGGTGCCCCGGCCGACGGGCGGCCTGACGCTGTGGTGCGAGCTGCCCGACGTCGGCTCGACGGCACTGGCCCGGAGTGCGGAGACCCACGGAGTCCTGCTCGCCGCCGGTCCTGCGTTCGCCCCCGAAGGTGGCTTCGACCGCTACCTGCGCATCCCGCTCACCCCGCCGGCGACGGTGCTGACCCAGGCCGTACGACGTCTCGCGGCTGCCTGGGACGATGCTCGGTCCGGCCGGCTCCCTCCCGGGCCGGACCGAGCGATCGTCTCTACCTCACGTCGTTCCCCTCGGCGCGACGCGAAGCCGGTCGTTGCTTAGCCGGTCCCAGCCAGGACCGGTGCCACACGACCTCCCTGGCCCCAAAGGTAGGCACGCGTCCCATTGCCGCGCTGACAAATCCGGAAAATACGACACCGGTCCAGTCCAGCGAGTCCTATCGGCTCGCTGCCACCAGCCGGCGTACCTCCTCGGGCGCCCAGGTCTCCATGCCGCGACAGCCCAGCAGGTAGTCGGTGGCTGCCTGGTCGTCGAGGGCGTGGGTGGCACGCAGGCCACGCACGATGGTGGCGAGGTAGGCCCCGCTGGGGGCATTGCTCGCTGCCTGGTCGGTGTCGGCTGAGGTGAACGTCAGCAGCGGGGCGCCGTCGAGCTCACCGACCAGGTGGATGGTCTCGTACCGGCCGGGGCCGTAGGTGTGGGACCGGTTCGCCAGGACGTGCACCAGGTCCAGGTCGGCCCCGGGCTCCCGGTGCATCTCCTGCGCGGCCACGTCGGCGAACTGCTCCCGCGTGACCAGGTAGGCACGCGCCAGCGCCGTCCCGTCGGCTGCCGCGTCCAGGAACGAGATCCCCCCGCCCGGATCGCGCCCGGGGCCGGCCGCCGGTGAGGTATCGGGCGAACCGGCCTTCGTCGAGGTTCGAGCCGTAGCCGGCGTACCAGACCAGGTCGGGATCAGGCACGGCTCAGACCGCACAGCCGTCGGGGCCACAAGCATCGGCCGAGGCGTCCGGGCCACCGACCATGTCCAGCGTCGGGTGCGCGTCGTCCCAGGCCCGTTGCAGCACCTCACCGAACACCTCGCTGGGCTGCGCACCGGAGACGCCGTACTTCTGGTCTACGACGTAGAACGGCACTCCGGTCGCGCCGAGCGCCGCGGCCCGGCGGATGTCGGCCTCCACCTCGTCGGCGAACTCGGCTCCGCCGAGGACCTCCTTGGCGCGCACCTCTTCGATGTCGACCGTGCCCGCGGCGCGCAGCAGCACGTCGTGGTCGGCAACGTTCTCGGCACGCAGGAAGTACGCCGCGAGCAGCTCCTCCTTGAGCCGGCCCTGGACGTCGGACCCGTAGGTCAGCGCGAGGTGCAGCAACCGATGGGCGTCGAACGTGTTGCCACGCTTGGCCTGTCCCATCCGGAACAGCAGGCCCTCCTGGGCAGCGACCCCCTCGATCCGGTCGATCATCTCTTGGCCACCCTGCGCACCCCCGCCGTATTTCGCGCCGAGGTGCTCGGCGATCGTCTGGGTTGCCTCACGCGGGGCGGCCGGGTCGAGCTGGAAGGAGCGGTAGACGATCTCGACGGGGTGCTCGAACCGCGCGAGCGCCTGCTCCAGCCGGCGCTTGCCGATGTAGCACCACGGGCAGACGACGTCACTCCAGATCTCGACCATCATGTGCGTCCCAACGGCGTCGGGTGCTTGGCTGTTCCCATGAGCACCCGGACCCACGACCCGATCGCGGAGACCGACCGGTTCGTGGTCCGGTCGTGGCGGCTGGACGAGGCTGCGCGGGTGCTCGACATCCAGAGTCGGGTCGAGGTGGTCAAGTGGCTCGGCGACGGCGAGCCGGTGCTGATGAAGGACCTCGACGAGGCGCGCCGGCGGATCCGCGACTACCACGACCGCTCACTGTCGTCGCCGCTGGGCATCTGGGCGATCGTGCCCCGTGCGACCCGGGTCCCGGCCGGGACCGTGCTGCTGCTGGAGCTGCCGAACGGAGCCGGGGAGGTCGAGATCGGCTGGCACCTGCACCCAGACTCCCACGGGCACGGCTACGCGACCGAGGCGTCCGGGCTGGTCCTGGCCCGGGGTTTCGAGGCGGGACTCCCGGAGATCCATGCCCTCACCCACACCGACAACCACCCCTCCCAGGCAGTCTGCGGGCGCCTCGGGATGCGCGATCTCGGCGTGATGGAACGGTGGTACGACGGGCCCTCGCAGGTCTACCGCGTGACCCGTGAGGAGTGGAAGTCCCGGCGGGGATGATGCGAGTCGCCGAGGGTTCAATTTCCCACGGTCTGAAGGTTGTTGAACACTTCCCGTCGCGAACTCACGACGGGAAGTGTCAAGAAACGTTCAGACCGTGGGAACTCGTCAGCGGGTCGCCGTGCCCTCGGTGTAGTCGGAGTCGTGCGACTTCACCCAGGCCATCAGCTTGCGCAGCTCCCGGCCGGTGCCCTCGATCGGGTGCTGCTCGCCCTTGGCGCGCAGCGCCTTGAACTCCGGACCACCGGCGTCCTGGTCGTCGATGAAGCGCTGGGCGAACTTCCCGTTCTGGATGTCGGCCAGCACCTTCTGCATGTTGGTCTTCACGTGCTCATCGATGATCAGCGGACCGGACACGTAGTCGCCGTACTCCGCGGTGTCGGAGACCGACCAGCGCTGCTTGGCGATGCCGCCCTCGTACATCAGGTCCACGATCAGCTTCAGCTCGTGCAGGCACTCGAAGTAGGCGACCTCGGGCTGGTAGCCGGCCTCGGTGAGCACCTCGAAGCCGTACTGCACCAGCTGCGAGGTGCCGCCACAGAGCACCGCCTGCTCGCCGAACAGGTCGGTCTCGCACTCCTCGGTGAACGTCGTCTTGATGCCGCCCGCCCGCAGACCGCCGATCGCCTTGGCGTAGGCGAGCGCCAGCTCCCAGGCCTTGCCGGTCGCGTCCTCCTCGACGGCGACCAGCACCGGAACGCCGCGGCCCTCGGTGTACTCGCGGCGGACCAGGTGACCCGGGCCCTTCGGCGCGACCATGCACACGTCGACGCCCTCGGGCGGCTTGATGTAGTCGAACCGGATGTTGAAGCCGTGGCCGAAGAACAGCGCGTCGCCCGGCACCAGGTTGGGCTC
>JBBSVL010000067.1:0-10028 GCA_038233595.1 Propionibacteriales bacterium
CGGTGGCTCACGGTGACCCCGGCTGACGAACTGCTCGACCAGCCGCCGGGTGAGAGCGGGTGCCAGCAGCTCCTCACCGCGGGCGACCGCTCGGATGCCCCCGACCAGCTGGACAGCGGGCATGTCCTTGAGCAGGAACCCGCTGGCACCCGCGACCAGCGCGTCGTACACGATCTCGGATCGGGAGAACGTGGTCAGCACAACGACCCTGGGCCGCGGCTCCGGCCCGGCCAGGATCCGCCGGGTTGCCTCGATCCCGTCGAGTAGCGGCATCTGCACGTCCATCAGCACCACGTCGGGCGCGAGGTCCCGGGTCCGGGCGACAGCGTCCGCGCCGTCGTCCGCCTCGCCGACGACCTCCAGGTCGCTCTCCGCGCTCAGGATCATTCGCAGGCCGGTGCGCACCAGCTGCTGGTCGTCGGCGATCAGGACCGTGGTCGGGTGGCTCATGCCGGGACCAGCACCGGTGCCCGCAGCGGCAGCCGAGCTCGCACCGCGAACCCACCGTCGCACGGACCGCAGGTCAGCTCCCCGTGGCAGGCCTCCACACGTTCGCGCATCCCCCGAAGCCCTACGCCGGCGCCGTTGACCGCGTCCGCCGGCCCGGTCCGAGCGGGTCCCGGGCCTGAGTCGCTGATCCACACCTCGACACAGTTCGAGGAGTAGGCCAGGCCGATCTCCACCCTCGAGTACGCCGCGTGGCGGGCGGAGTTGGTCAGCGACTCCTGTACGACGCGGAACGCAGCACGCGCCACGACTGGCGGCAGTGGCCGAGGGGTGCCGTACACGCCGATGCCGACCTGGAGGCCGAGCACCCGGCCGATCCCGGCGAGCACTTCGAGCGCCGCGACATCGAGGGGAGCCGCGCTCTCCTCGGCCACCAGCCCAGTCAGTGACTCGCGCAGGTGCGCCAGCGAGTCGTTGGCGAGCTCCAGGACCACTTGCAGCGCACCGCGGGCCTGGTCCCTGTCTCGGGTCCACAGGGTCTGCGCGGCACCCGCCTGTAGGCACACGACGGTCAGCGCGTGCGCCCCGATGTCGTGCAGCTCTCGCACCATGTCGGCTCGTTGCTCGGCAGCGGCGACTCGCACCTGCTCGTCGCGGGTGCGGGCCAGCTCCTCCGCGAGGGCGGTCAGCTCGGCGGCACGTCGCTCCCGGACCGCCACGGTTCGCCCCGCCCACCAGGCAAGCGCGGCGAGCGCGGCGGTGGGCAGCAGTCCCCCAAGACTCCGCTGGCCCGGAGGGGTGGCCAGCTCGACGGACCCGACGCCGGCCACCAGCAGCACGAGACCGGACCAGGCGAACCTCCATGCCACGCGGGAACCGAGCATGAGCGCCACAAGCAGTCCCGGAACCAACCAGCTGACCGTCTGCGGCAGCGAGGTCAGGGTTGCGCTTTGAAGACATGCCGCAGCGAACAGGGCCGCGCTCCCAACCAGCGGACGTCGTCGCACGACGACGAGCAGGACGCCCTGCGCGGCACAAGCCAGGAGGTCGAGCCAGACCAGGCCGTGCGTCGCGGAGACGGAGGTCTCGACGGCCAGTGGTACCAGTGAGAGCACCAGGGCGAGGTCGACCAGATCCAGCGGGTGAGCTCGGCCCGACCCGGCTGCGCCCGCCGGTCGCGGCCCTCCCGCGCCGGTCGGCTGCGGCTGCGATTGCGGTTGCGGTTGCAGAACGCCCAGCACCTCACGCAGATCGGAAAGCGCGTCCCGTGCCGTGGCCTCGACCCTTGCGAGCTGGCGTGGCACTTCCTCGGGGGCCTGAACCGACAGCCGGCCCGCCGTCCGCGCGTCGTCGATGATCGTGTGCAGCCGCTGCGCGAGCGCAGCGTCGACCTGTCGCTCGACGCGCTCGACCTCGTCGGCCCGAGCCACCTGGACCAAGGTGGCCCGGCGCAGCTCCAGATCACGGTTGCGCCGACCCAGCTCCTCGACCTGACGGGCCCGCGAACCGGTGAGCCAGCCGGCAAGCGCGGGGCCGGCGACCACCACGGCGAAGAAGACCCCGTCGTTGACCAGGCTGAACTGTGCCGAGGCCGAGACCTGGTTCGCCACGCTGAGCAAGGCGACCGCACCCAGGACTCCCAGACCCAGTCGGAGCGGAGGGACCCGGCTGCCGGCGACGAACGCCAGCCAGGCCACGGCGACCAGGGCGGTGACGCCGTCGGCGACCAGGCCACCACCCGCTAGCGCATCAACCCAGAGCACGACTGCGACGCCCACCAGCACCGGGAGCGGCCGGCGCGCGGCGAGCGCGACCATGCCAAGGGCGAGTGCCAGCACCATGCTGACCGGGTGCCTGCCGTGCAGCTCAGCCTCGGCGGCCAGCACCAGCGCAACGGCGACCAGCGCGTCACGGCGTGCCGATGTCATAGGCCGAGCCTAGGTGCGAACGACGCTCCGCGACGTCACTCCCGAGAGGGAGTTCCACCCCCCCTGAAGGCCACCTGGTTGGCGACCACGGGTGACGACCCGAACGGACGTTGCGGCGAAGGCTGGAGCCATGACAAACACCCTCACGGCGTACGCCGCTCCCATCGCTCGACGCATCGCTGCCGGTGCTGCCCTCCTTGGCGGAGCCGCCCTGGTGATCGACACGGTGACCATCACGGTCCTCAACTCCAGCTTCGGCGTTCTCGACGACGTCCTCTTCTTCACGGGCTTCGTCGCGATGCTCGTGTTCGCGGCGGCTTTCGCGGCGCAGCTCAGCTCCCGGTCCCAGGGAATGGCACAGCTCGTGCTGGGGGTGCTGGTCTTCGTCGCCACCATCGCGATCCTAGGGGCCTGCTCGTGGCTCTTCGACACGCTCGGACGCCATGTCTTCTCTACCGCGAACGTGGGCCTGCACGGCGAGTGGAGCTTCTTCAGCATCGGGGTCGCGCTGCTGGTCATCTCTGGCCTGGAGCGGGCACGGGCCCGCCGCGGGGTGGCCGGTTGACCAGGAACACCCCGACCACGACCAGCGCCGCGCCCAGCAGCAGCGAGAGGTCGAGAGTCTCGCCCAGCAGCACCGCGCCGACAACCAACGACACCAGCGGCACGAAGAAGATGTACGCCGCCGCGCGGCTCGCTTCCCCCGAACCGACCAGGAGGAACCACAGCCCCCAGGCGAGCGCCGTACCGATCAGGGAGGAGTAGGCCAGTGCCCAGCCGAAGGCCGGCGACCACGTGATCGCCACCCCCTCGGTGAGACCGCCCGCGACGGTCAGCACCACCCCGCCGACCACGAACGAGACCGCGACCGCCCACCAGGCGTCGATCCGCTCGGCCTCACGCTTGAACACGATCGTGCCGATGGACCAGAACAACGCCGCCACGATGGCCAGGCCGATGCCCGGGCCCGACACGTGACCCTGGACCGCACCGATGCTGACCACCACGATGCCCGCGAAGCCGAGCAGCAGTCCGATGAGCTTGACGGGGGCCAGCGACTCCCCCAGCAGAGGTGCCGCCAGGACTCCGGTGAGCACGGGCTGGACGTAGATCAGCACTGCCGCGAGGCCGGAGGGAAGGTGCTGGATCGCCAGGGTCTGCACCCCGAAGAACCCGATCACGTTGAACAGCGTGATCAGGGCGTACCCGGCAACGTGGCCGCGCAGGTTGAGGCTGCGACCGCTCCACGCCGCCACCGCCGCCACCACCAGGCCGCCGATCACCGAGCGGATCCCGCTGAACAGGATCGGTGGGCAGTAGTCCAGACCGACCTTGATCGCCGCGAACGTCGAGCCCCACGCCACGATCAGAGCCACTGTGGCGAGGAGTCGACGGTCCGGGCGCATGCGGTGGAGTATTCCTCGCCCCGGCCCAGGTGGACCGTCACTGGCCCCTCGTAGACTTGTGCGGATGTCCGCGACCACGCCCGAGAGCCCACCGCGCACCCTCGCCGACCAGTTCCGCGGCTGGTCCGACGAGCGGCTCGCGGTGCTGCTCGGCGCGCGCCCCGACCTCGGCGTACCAGTCCCTCAGGACTCCGCACAGCTGGCCGCCCGGGTCTCCACACGACCGAGCGTGATGCGCGCCCTGGACGGGCTGTCCTTCCTCGAGCTGACGGTGCTCGAGGCGACCCTGCACCTGGCTCCGGTCGCCGCGACGGGCGTGCGCACCGTGGTCAACGCCGCTGCCGGGACGGTGGACGCCGCGTTGCAGCGGCTGCTCGACGTCGCCCTGCTCTGGGGTACGACGGACGACCTTCGACCGGTCACGGTGCTCGCGGACGTGCTCACCTCGCCCCACGGGCCGTCGGTCGCCGACGTACCCGCCCTGCTGGCCGGCATCTCGCCACCTGCAAGGGCGCTGCTGGACCACCTCGACGAACGCGACGCCGACGGTCGCACCGAGTCGCTGACCGAGCCGGTCGAGCAGCTGCTCGCCAAGCGTCTGGTGGTGCTGCGCGAGAACCGTCACCACGTCACCGTGCCCTGGTCCGTGCGGGTCTCGCTGCGCGGAGGCAGGTCCACGCGCGAGCCGGCCGACGGCATACCCACGATCGCCACCGGCGACCGCGACCGGGCATCCGTCGACCGCGTCGCGGCGGGCGCAGCGTTCGAGCTGGTACGACGCACCGAGCTGCTGCTTGACCACTGGGGCACCCACCCACCGGGCGTGCTCCGGGCGGGCGGCCTCTCCGTCCGCGACCTGCGTGCCACCGCCGCCATGCTGCACGTCGAACCGGCCGAGGCCGGCCTGGTGGTCGAGACCGCGGGGGCAGCAGGACTGCTCGCGCCAGGCTCCACGGACGACGTGGACCCTGCCTGGTTGCCCACCGACACCTACGACGCGTGGCTGACCCGCTCGATCGCCCAACGCTGGGAGCAGCTCGCCGACGCCTGGCTGACCAACCCCCGCCTGACCGGCCTGATCGGCGGACGTGACGACACCGACCGACCGGTCAACGCATTGAGTCCGGAGCTGGAACGGATCTGGCTGGTCGCCACCCGGCGCGGCGCGCTGGAGGTCCTCGCCGGCGTCGACGGGGTGCTCGCGCCCGACACCGGCGTACCTTCGCTGCTCGCGCGGATGCGCTGGCAGACGCCGCGTCGCCCCGCCAACCGCGAGCAGGCCGTCATCTGGGCGGTCGAGGAGGCGGCGCTGGTGGGACTCACCGGGCTCGGTGGAATGTCCTCCCACGGCCGCTCGCTGCTGGCCGGCACCGACCCGGCCGACAGGCTGGCAGCCCTCGTGCCCGCGTCTGTCGACCACGTCCTGATCCAGGCCGACCTGACCGCGGTGGCTCCCGGCCCGCTCGAGCAGGAGCTGGCCCGGTCCCTCTCGCTGGTCGCCGATGTCGAGTCCCGGGGCGGCGCCACGGTCTACCGGTTCAGCGCCGACACCGTACGGCGCGCCTTCGACGCCGGCTGGTCCGCGGCCGAGATCAAGGACTTCCTGCACGACTCGTCACGGACGCGGGTGCCGCAGGCGCTCGACTACCTCGTCGACGACGTGTCCCGCCGGTTCGGCACCCTGCGGGTCGGGGCCGCCGAGTCGTTCCTGCGCAGCGACGACGAGAGCGCGCTGACCGAGCTGTTGCACAACCCGGCCGCGCAGTCACTCCGGTTGCGACGGCTCGCGCCGACGGTGGTGGTCTCCGACGTCCCCCTGCACGTGCTGCTGCCTCGCCTTCGTGAGCTGGGCTCGGCTCCGGTGGTGGAGGCCGCCGACGGGACCGTGCGGGTTGCCCGGCCCGACGTGTTCCGCACCCGGACGCGCCGGCCCCGGCCCACCGGCGCCGGGATGGGAGTCGCGCGCCAGGCAGCGCGTACTACGGCGATGGTGGCCGCGATCCGCTCGGGTGACCGGGTGGCGGCCAGCCGTCCGGCAGGGGTCTCAGCCTCCTCGCCCGGTGACGTGCTCTCGCTGCTGCGCGGCGCGGTCGAGTCCGGCGGCCAGGTCTGGATCGGCTACGTGGACAACCACGGGGCGCGGGTCGAGCGCGTGGTCGCGCCGATGAGCGTCGAGGGCGGCCGGCTCGTCGCCCACGACCCCCGGGACGACGACGTCCGCTCGTTCGCCGTGCACCGGATCAGCTCTGCCCACCTCGTCTGAGCGGCCGCCGCCTCGGCGCATCCGTACACTCGAAAGGTGAATGACGGCCCGCTCATCGTCCAGTCCGACAAGACCCTCCTGCTCGAGGTCGACCACCCTCAGGCGCCCGAGGCCCGCAAGGCGATCGCGCCGTTCGCGGAGCTGGAGCGCTCTCCGGAGCACATCCACACCTACCGGCTGACCCCGCTCGGCCTGTGGAACGCCCGCGCGGCCGGGCACGACGCCGAGCAGGTGATCGACGCACTGCTCGCGCACAGCCGGTACGCCGTGCCGCACGCGCTGCTGCTCGACGTCGCGGAGACGATGTCGCGCTACGGCCGGCTCCGCCTGGACAAGCACCCGACGCACGGCCTGGTGCTCTCCAGCACCGACCGGCCGGTCTTCGAGGAGGTGCTGCGCAACAAGTTGGTGGCCGGCATGATCGGCGAGCGCCTCGACGAGAGCAACGTGGTGGTGCATCCGAGCCAGCGCGGCAACCTCAAGCAGGCGCTGCTCAAGCTGGGCTGGCCGGCTGAGGACTGGGCCGGGTACGTCGACGGTGAGGCCCACGCGATCGCCCTGGACGAGTCCGACTGGACGCTGCGGGAGTACCAGAAGCAGGCCGCCCAGTCGTTCTGGGACGGCGGTTCCGGGGTCGTCGTGCTTCCCTGCGGCGCGGGCAAGACGCTGGTCGGCGCCGCCGCTATGGCGCTTGCCCAGGCGACCACGCTGATCCTGGTCACCAACACCGTCAGCGCCCGGCAGTGGAAGTCGGAGCTGATCAGGCGCACCTCGCTCACCGAGGACGAGATCGGTGAGTACTCCGGCGCCCGCAAGGAGATCCGACCGGTCACCATCGCGACGTACCAGGTGCTCACGCTGCGCCGCAAGGGCGCCTACCCGCACCTCGACCTGCTCGACGCCCGCGACTGGGGCCTGATCATCTACGACGAGGTGCACCTGCTGCCCGCACCGATCTTCCGGATGACCGCCGACCTGCAGGCCCGACGGCGGATCGGACTGACCGCCACCCTGGTCCGAGAGGACGGCCGCGAAGGTGACGTGTTCAGCCTGATCGGCCCCAAGCGTTACGACGCGCCCTGGAAGGACATCGAGTCGCAGGGCTGGATCGCGCCCGCCGACTGCGTCGAGGTGCGAGTGACCCTGCCCGAGGGGGAACGACTCGCCTACGCCACCGCCGAACCGGACGAGCGCTATCGGATGGCCAGCTGTACCTTCGCCAAGACCCAGGTCGCCGCACAGCTCGTCGCCAGGCACCGCGGCGAACCGACACTGGTGATCGGGCAGTACCTCGACCAGCTCGACGAGCTGGCGGAGCACCTCGACGCGCCCGTGATCAAGGGCGAGACAACCGTCAAGGAGCGCGAGCGGCTCTTCCAGGCGTTCCGGACCGGTGAGCTCGACCTGCTGGTCGTCTCCAAGGTCGCGAACTTCTCCGTCGACCTGCCCGAGGCGGCTGTCGCGATCCAGGTCTCCGGCAGCTTCGGCTCCCGGCAGGAGGAGGCGCAGCGGCTCGGTCGGCTGCTCCGGCCGAAGAAGGCACAGACCGACGGCTCGAGAAAGGTCGCGCGGTTCTACGCGATCGTCTCCCGTGACACCGTCGACGCCGACTTCGCCCAGAACCGGCAACGGTTCCTGGCCGAGCAGGGCTACGCCTACCGGATCATCGACGCCGACGACC
Organism: Propionibacteriales bacterium; assembly: GCA_038233595.1. Classification (GTDB taxonomy): domain Bacteria; phylum Actinomycetota; class Actinomycetes; order Propionibacteriales; family Nocardioidaceae; genus Marmoricola. The sequence continues at coordinate 7,726 of JBBSVL010000067.1, forward strand.
TGGAAGCGCTCGATGTCTGAACGCAGGGCACGACGCTTGACCAATCCACGAAAGCATGCTGCTCCGAAGACCTCCAGACAAGGCGCTGCCCCAAGGCGCTCCACAGGTGACGACGGGAGTGGCATGAGCAGCCTCCACTCCGTGCCGGACGCACCGTCGAGTCCCGAAGCGAGTGGTCGTTCGGTTGAGGCGAACCGTCTCTCCGAGCTGATCCTGCGCTCGGGCCGTGGTGAGGAGACCGCCTTCGCGGACCTGTACGACGCGGTCTCCCGAAGGCTGCACGGCCTGGTGCTGCGCGTGATCCGTGACCCGGCCCAGGCCGAAGAGGTGACCCAGGAGGCGATGGTGGAGATCTGGCGCCAGTCGGCTCGGTACAACCCCTCGCTGGGCAGTCCGCTGTCCTGGCTGATGACCATTGCGCACCGCAGGGCCGTCGACCGGGTCCGTTCGGCGGAGGCAGCAAGCCGCCGGGACACGACGTACTACCAACGCAGCACCGTGATCGAGCACGACAGCACGGCCGAGACCGCCGCCCAGAACATGGAGGGCCTCCGGGTCCGCCAAGCCCTGGGCAGCCTCACCGACACCCAGCGTGGCGCGCTGGAGCTCGCGTATTTCGGTGGCTACACGCACAACGAGGTGGCCACCATGCTCGACATTCCGCTGGGCACCGCCAAGACCCGAATCCGGGACGGACTGATCCGGCTTCGCGACAACTTGGGAATCCAGTCATGAACACCAACGAACCAGACCCCTTCGTCGGAGGCTCCACATGAGCGACCTTCATCCCCTCTCCGGCGCCTTTGCCGTCGACGCGCTCGACGATCTCGAGCGCGCCCGGTTCGAGCGACACATGGACGAGTGCCCCGACTGTGCCGCCGAGGTGTCCAGCCTCCGCGAGGCCGCGGCCATGCTCGCCGCGACGGTGGAGACCGGTCCCACCCCTGCCATGCGCAGCCGCGTGCTCAGCGAGATCAAGACCATCCGCCCGCTGCCTCCCGAGGCTCCGGTGCAGGAGGTAGCGCGCCGTACGGCCAGGTGGTTTCCGAAGGTGGTGGCTGCAGCTGCGGCCGCCGTCCTCCTCGCCACGGGTGTAGGCGTCAGCGCCTGGCACCCGTGGAGCCAGACGCAGACCGCACAGGTCAGCGTCGCATCGCGGGTGATGGACGCCCCGGACGCCCGCAACCAGACTGTCTCTCTCGACAACGGCGGCACGGCCACCCTGTGGCACTCGAAGTCCGTGGACCGCACCGTCCTGGTCACCAAGAACATGCCGGCCACACCGAAGGGCAAGGCCTACGAGCTGTGGTTCCAGGCCGAGAACCTCACCATGGTGCCGGCCGGGATGATGGAGGGCGGCGCCCAGACCTACGTCCTGCACGGCAGGACGGGTTCCGCCCGGGCTGTCGGCATCACCGTGGAACCGGCCGGCGGGTCCAGGCACCCCTCGTCCGCCCCGATCGTGATATTCGACCTGAGCAAGTCGGTATGAGCACCCGGCGCCGCAGGGAACCCGCATGACCACCGCCCGCCGCGTCGCTGTCATCGGCAGCGGCGTCTCGGGCCTGGTCGCCGGCTGGGCGCTCTCCTTCGGCGACCGGGTCACCCTCTACGAGGCCGACGAGCGACTCGGTGGCCACGCCGACACGCACGACGTCGAGGTCGGCGAGCACACGGTGCCGGTCGACACCGGTTTCATCGTGCACAACGAGCGGACCTATCCCACCCTGCTGCAGCTCTTCGACGCGCTCGGAGTGGCCACGCAGGAGTCCGACATGAGCATGTCGGTGCGTGACGAGGCGACCGGACTGGAGTGGGCGGGGGCGCTCGGGTTCGGCGGCCTGTTCCCGACCTGGGGCAACGCCCGCAACCCGCGCTACCTCCGGATGCTCACCGAGATCCCACGGTTCCACCGGATGGCTCGCCGGCTCCTCGACGGCCCGGCTTCGACCGGGTCCACGGTGGACGAGACCCTTGCCGCGTTCTTGGCCCGGGGCCGGTTCTCGGCGTACTTCACCACCCACTTCATGACGCCCTTGGTCGCCGCGGTGTGGTCCACCGACCCGGACCACGCGCTGGCGTACCCCACCCGCTATCTGTTCCGTTTCCTGGACCACCACGGGATGCTCACCGTCTTCGGCTCGCCGTCCTGGCGCACGGTTACCGGTGGTTCGCGGGAGTACGTCGAGCGGGTGGCCAAGCAGCTGCACGAGGTGCGGCTCTCCGCCCCCGTCTCCGCGATCCGCGAGCATGCCGACGGGGTGGACGTCACCGACCCCTCCGGGACCACGACGTACGACGCC
>JBBSVL010000068.1:0-9878 GCA_038233595.1 Propionibacteriales bacterium
CTGGTGCCGTTCGTGACCGCGCTGGTGCCCACGGTCGACCTCGCAGCCGGACGGATCGTGGTCGCCGACCGGCCGGGCCTGGTCTCGGGTGTGGCCGAGGAGGCCCGGGAGTCGTGAGGATCGACGTCCTCACGATCTTCCCCGACTACCTGAGCCCGCTGGACCTCTCGCTGCCCGGCAAGGCACGCGAGAGCGGGCTGCTCGACTTGCGGGTGCACGATCTCCGCGACTGGACCAACGACCGGCACCACACCGTCGACGACACGCCCTACGGCGGGGGCGCCGGGATGGTGATGAAGCCGGAGCCCTGGGGCGAGGCGCTGGACGCGGTCGTGGGAGACCAGCCCACGACCCTGGTCGTGCCCACACCCGCCGGCGAGCCGTTCCACCAACGGCTCGCAGCCGAGCTGGCCACCCGCGAACGGCTGGTGTTCGCGTGCGGGCGCTACGAGGGCATCGACCAGCGGGTCCTCGACGATGCAGCGACCCGGATGGAGGTGCGTGAGGTCTCACTGGGGGACTACGTGCTCAACGGAGGCGAGGTGGCGGCGCTGGCGATCATCGAGTCCGTGGTCCGGCTGCTGCCGGGATTCATGGGCAGCACCGCCTCCCTGACCGAGGAGTCGCACGGCGCGGACGGGCTGCTGGAGTACCCCGGCTACACCAGGCCGCCGAGCTGGCGCGGGCTCGACGTCCCCGAGGTACTCCTCTCCGGCGACCACGCGCGGATCACCGCCTGGCGACACGACCAGTCACTGCGTCGTACGGCGCAGCGACGCCCGGACCTGGCCCACGCGTCACAGGTGGGCGACGTCGAGATCCGCGTGGTGCGGCCCGGCGACGCGGGGGAGCTGCTGACCCTCCAGCGGGCGTGCTGGGTGCAGGAGAGGCAGGCCAACCCCGAGGTGCCCATCGACGCCCTCACCGAGTCCTACGACGACGTCCGTGCCTGGATCGGGGCGGGTGTCGTGCTGGTCGCGCGCGGCGCCGGGCGGCTGGTCGGTGCCGTCCGGGGGCGTCTGCACGAGACGGCCGACGGGACGGCCTGGGACATCGGCCGGCTGATGGTCGCCCCCGACCTGCAGGGCCGCGGCCTGGGCCGCACCCTGCTCGAGCACATCGAGGAGATCGCTCCGGACGAGGCGACCTGCTTCGAGCTGTTCACCGGCGCGGGGAGCGCGCGCAACCAGAAGATGTACAAGAAGGCCGGCTACCGGCTGTGGGGCGAGATCCAGCCGGGCGTCGTACGCATGACCAAGCGGCGCTGAGCCGGGCATCCGCGCCGTGCGGGCGATTTCGTCGGGTCCCCGGTGCTGTGGCAGACTTGCTGGTCGACCCACCCGCCAGCGTCTGCCCGTCCGGCTCGTCCGGGCGAGGGGACGACGACGTTCCTGCCACAGGGGGAGCGGCGTACGGCGACCTCCGGGCCACCCGCTCATCCGGCGGCCTCATCGCCGCCCGAATGCCGTGGACGACCTGTGGCGCACCACGAGGAGAACCCATGCCGAACCTCATCGACGCGCTGAACGCCGGCGCCCTCCGCGACGACATCCCCCACTTCCGGGCCGGTGACAACGTCAAGGTCCACGTGAAGGTGGTCGAGGGCAACCGCTCCCGGGTGCAGATCTTCCAGGGCGTGGTGATCCGGGTGCAGGGATCCGGCGTGGGTCGCACCTTCACCGTCCGCAAGGTCTCCTTCGGCGTCGGTGTGGAGCGCACCTTCCCGATCAACTCCCCGATCTTCGAGCAGATCGAGGTCGTCACCCGCGGTGACGTGCGACGCGCGAAGCTGTACTACCTGCGCAACCTGCGCGGGAAGAAGGCCAAGATCAAGGAACGCCGCGAGGCGTGAGCGCGGCTCCCAAGCCAGCCGCACGCGAGCCGCAGCAGCGCTCTTCACGGGGCACCGTAGGCTCGGCCCCGTGAAGAGGTCCAGCGCCGTCGGGGGGACGGGCCACAAGGAGCGCAAGCAGCTCCCACTGTGGCAGGAGACGATTCTCCTCCTGCTGATCGCGCTGGTGCTTGCGGTCGTGATCAAGGCGTTCTTCGTCCAGGCCTTCTACATCCCGTCTCCCTCGATGGAGCCGCAGTTCATCAAGAACGACCGGATCCTGGTGCAGAAGCCCTCCTACTGGCGTGGGGGTCCGCAGCGCGGCGACATCGTGGTGTTCAAGGACCCCGGAGGCTGGCTCCAGGCCGACGACACCCCGGGAGCGGACAGCGGCGTCAAGAAGGTGATGGAGGCCATCGGGCTCTACCCGGCCGGCGGACACCTGGTCAAGCGCGTGATCGGCACCGGTGGTGACCATGTCGTGTGCTGCGACAGCCAGGGCCGGCTCACCATCAACGGGTCCCCGCTCGCCGAGAACTACCTGCCCAAGGGCACGGTCCCGTCACTGACGAAGTTCGACGTGAAGGTGCCCAAGGGCTACCTGTGGGTGATGGGCGACAATCGCGGTGACTCCGCAGACTCGCGCGAGCACATGGGTGGCCCGGGAGGTGGCTTCGTGAACGACGACCTGGTCGTCGGCAAGGTGTTCGCGCTGGTCTGGCCGCCCAGCCGGGCCGAGCTGATCCACCGGCCGAGCGGTTTCGCGGCGATTCACGACCCGAAGTGACGCCGGCCCGATGACCAGGCAAGCCCGGGGGATGACGGTCCGGCGGGACGCCGGGCTCTACGGCTACGAGCGCGCCCTGCGCCGTGCCGGGATGACCCACGTCGCCGGTGTCGACGAGGCGGGCCGCGGAGCATGTGCCGGGCCGCTGGTGGCAGCGGCCGCGATCCTTCCCGAGGGCAAGGCCGGGCAGGTCCCGGGACTGGCCGACTCCAAGCTGCTCAGTGCGAAGTCCCGTGAGCGCTGCTACGACCAGGTGCTGCGCCGGGCGCTGGCCTGGTCGGTGGTGGTCGTCGGGCCCGGGGAGTGCGACCGGCTGGGTATGCACGTCGCCAACATCGAGGCGCTGCGGCGCTCGCTGGCCAGGCTCGCGGTGCGCCCGTCGTACGTCCTGACGGACGGGTTCCCGGTCGACGGCCTGGAGGTGCCGGGCCTGGCGATGTGGAAGGGCGACCGGGTGGCTGCGTGCATCTCGGCCGCGTCGGTGATCGCGAAGGTCACCCGCGACGCGATCATGACCGCGGAGCACGAGCGCTTCCCGTCCTACGACTTCGCCACGCACAAGGGCTACTGCACCGCCGAGCACACCGTGGCGCTCGAGGAGCACGGGCCCTGCGAGATCCACCGGATGCGTTTCGTGAACGTACGACGAGCCGCCGGGCTCCCCGAGGTGCCCGAGACTGTTCACGTCGGCAGCCTGGAACCCCAGCTGGAGCTCGACCTGACCCGCGAGATGGAAGGGGCGGCGAGATGAGCGCCGAGGACCTGGAGAAGTACGAGACCGAGATGGAGCTCACCCTCTACCGCGAGTACCGCGACGTGGTGAGCATCTTCAAGTACGTCGTGGAGACCGATCGCCGCTTCTACCTGTGCAACCAGGTCGACGTGAAGGCGCGCACCGAGGTCGGCGACGTGTTCTTCGAGGTGACGATGACCGACGCCTGGGTGTGGGACATGTACCGTCCGGCGCGGTTCGCCAAGAACGTCAAGGTGCTGACCTTCAAGGACGTCAACGTCGAGGAGCTCAACCAGAGCGACTTCGAGCCGCCGCCCAAAACCTGACGCAGCCCTGATCCACACCTGATCCGAACCCAACGGCCGTTTCGGCCGCACAGCATCGACTGGACGACTGGTTCTCCACAGCCTGTCGATCCCTGCCCGATCCGACCTGCCGCACAGGCAAGCATCGCAGGCATGAGGTGGAGACGATGAGCACGGCAGGCCAGCGGCGAGCGCTGGGGGAGTACGGCGAGGCGGTGGCCGCGCGCCGTCTGGTTGCCGGCGGGATGGTGGTGCTGGACCGCAACTGGCGCTGTGACGTCGGCGAGCTCGACCTGGTCCTGCGCGAGGGCCAGGTGCTGGTCGTCTGCGAGGTGAAGACCCGGTCCAGCGTCGAGTTCGGCAATCCGATCGAGGCGGTGACAGCCACCAAGGCGGCCCGGCTGCGCCGGCTCGCGGCCCGGTGGCTGGATGCGCACGACCTGCACCCCGACGACGTGCGCATCGACCTGGTCGGTGTGCTCCAGAACGGCCACGGTGCCGCCGTCGTCGATCACGTGCGGGGGGTGGCCTGATGGCCTGGGCGACCGCGCACACCGTCTCCCTGCAAGGGGCGGTCGGCCACCTGATCGACGTCCAGGTCGACCTGTCCCCGGGGCTGGTGCACACCGCGATGGTCGGTCGTCCCGACACCTCCATCTCCGAGGCGCGGGACCGATGCCGGGCTGCGGTGCAGAACTGTCACCTCGACTGGCCGGCAACCAAGCGGGTGACGATCCTGCTCTCCCCGGCCGACCTGCCCAAGCGTGGTCCCCACTTCGACCTGGCGATAGCAGTCGGGGTGCTGGCCGCGACGAACGTGGTGCCGGCAGCGGCGCTCGACGGCGTCGTGCTGATCGGAGAGCTCACCCTTGACGGGCGGCTGCGAGCGGTGCCGGGAGTGCTGCCGATGGTGATGGCTGCAGCCCAGCGGGGGACGCGCACGGTGATCGTGCCCGAGCCGCAGGCTGCCGAGGCGGCGATGGTTCCCGGGATGACCGTCCTCGGGGTGCGGTCGCTGCCGCAGGTGGTCGCGCTGCTGACCGGCGAGGACTCGGTCCCCGAGGCGCCACCGGTCGCTGCGCTGTCCGAGAAGCCACTGCTGAGCTGGCGCGGCGAGGAGCGTCTTGAGGACGTCGACCTTGCGGAGGTGCTCGGGATGAGCGATGCGCGCTACGCGTTGGAGGTGGCCGCCGCTGGTGGCCATCACCTGCTGCTCAGCGGGCCGAAGGGTGCCGGCAAGACCACGCTGGCCGAGCGGCTTCCGGGGTTGCTGCCCGACCTGGACCTCGCGGAGTCCCTGGAGCTGACCGCGATCCACTCGCTGGCGGGGACCTTCCCACCCGGAGCACCGATGATCGTGCGGCCGCCGTTCAGCGGTCCGCACCACTCGGCCACGCGGGCCAGCCTGCTCGGTGGTGGCAGCGGCCGGGTCCGGCCCGGGGAGGTCAGCAAGGCCCATCTGGGGGTCCTGTTCCTCGACGAGTTTCCGTTGTTCGCCTCCGACATCATCGAGGCGCTACGACAGCCGCTGGAATGCGGCGAGGTCACGATCGCGCGCGGCGAGGAGACCGCGACCTTCCCGGCGCGCTCGATGTTCGTGCTTGCGTGCAACCCGTGCCCGTGTGGCGACTACCACCCGCTGAACCGGGACCACCGATGCATCTGCTCGGAGGTCCGCCGTCGCGACTACCGCAAGCGGTTCTCGGGGCCGATCGCGGACCGCATCGACATCACGCGGCACATCGAGCCGGTCAAGCCGTACGAGGCGAACGACCCGCTGTCCCGGCCCGAGAGCACCGCCATCGTCCGAGGACGCGTCACGGTGGCCCGTGCCCGGCAGGCTGCTCGCTATCTCGGCACCCGGTGGCGGCTCAACTGCGACGTGCCCGGCCCCGCTCTTCATGAGCGGTGGCCGCTGACCGAGGCGGCCGAGAGGATGTTGGACACCGAGATCTACTCCGCCGGGCTGACCCGACGCGGAGCGGTCCGGGTCCATCGGCTGGCCTGGACGGTCGCCGACCTGGGAGACGTCGCCCGTCCCGGCCCCGACGAGCTGGACGTGGCACTCCGGCTACGCAAGGGGCACCCGCTCCAGCTCTCGACGCTCGCGCCGGCAGTCGGCTCGTGAACCGTTCCGCACGTGTCTCCACGTCCGACCGGCTGGCCCGCGCGGCTTTGTGCCGGCTCGGTGAGCCGGGCGACCCCCGGCTCACCGCTCTGGTGGACGAGCTCGGCGCAGCGGAGGTCTATGCGCACCTGTCCGCCGAGACCGACGTCACCGGGCTGGCCTCCGACGTCGCCCAGCGGCTCGCCGCCCTCGACCCAGTGGCCGATCTGGAGCGGGCGACCCGGAGAGGCATCCGGTTCGTGGTCCCCGGTGACGAGGAGTGGCCCGACCAGGTGGGTGCGCTGGACCGTCCCGATCCGGTCAACGGTCGCGGTGGGTGCCCGCTGGGGCTCTGGGTGCGAGGACCGCTACGACTCGCCGACGCCACCCGGCGGTCGGTAGCGGTGGTCGGCTCCCGCTCCGCGACCTCGTACGGCGGGGACGTGGCTGCGGAGATCGGCGCGACGCTGGCCGGAGCCGGCCACACGGTGATCTCCGGGGCGGCCTTCGGCATCGACCAGTCGGCGCACCGGGGCGCCCTCGCGGCTCGGGGCCCGACGATCGCGGTGCTGGCCTGTGGGGTCGACCGGGCCTACCCGAGCGCGCACCGCCAGCTGCTGGACTACATCGCGGACACGGGTCTCGTGGTCTCTGAGCTGGCACCGGGTTGTGCCCCGACCAGGCTCCGCTTCCTCTCCCGCAACCGGCTGATCGCGGGTCTCGGTGTCGGCACCGTCGTGGTGGAGGCTGCTGTCCGAAGTGGCGCGCTGAACACCGCGAGCTGGACCGAGCGCCTGAACCGGCCGCTGATGGGAGTGCCTGGGCCGGTGACCAGTGCACCCTCGGCCGGCGTCCATCAGCTGATCCGCACGCGCAACGCGATGTTGGTCACCTCTGGTGCCGAGGTGCTCGAGGCGGTTGCGCCTCCGGGGGACCATCTGCTGGTCGAGCCGCGTGGTGCCGAGCGACCGCACGACCGGCTGTCTCTGCTCGACCAGCAGGTGCTCGACGCGGTCCCGGTGAGTCGCCCCGTCACGCCGGACAACATCGCGAGGACCGCCGGCATCGCCCCGGCCCGGGTGCGTGAGTCGCTGGGCCGGCTGGTCGACTGCAACCTGGTGGCGTGCTCCCTGGGCCGGTACCACCTGGCCGACCGGGGCGAACCGGCCTGATCGAGACACCGCCGCTGCAGGGCTCTGCTGTGTTGCTTGCCGCACGAGCGTCCCGAACCGGTAGCGTGACCGCTGCCCTGAACTGCCCAACACTCCTGGAGCTCCCCGTGCACGCAACCGCCATGGCACGCATGCAGGCGTCCATCAACACCTACATGGACACGTCGCGGCACTACGACGTGCTCGACTTCGGATCCTTCATCAACAAGGGACAGCAGCACAGCCACCGTGAGCTGCTGAACGCGTACGACGTGACGATCACCGGGGTCGACATCCAGGCCGGACGGAACGTCGACATCCAGATGCCCAAGCCGTACCAGATCCCGGTGCGCGCCAACAGCCAGGACATCGTCTTGTCGGGCTCGGTGTTCGAGCACATTCCCTTTCCGTTCGCCTCGATGCTCGAGATCGCCCGGGTGCTGCGCACTGGTGGCCACCTGTTCATGACGGTGCCGTCACGGGGGCACCACCACTCGACCTACGACCCGTGGCGCTACTACCCCGACAGCATGCGCGCGCTCGCGGCGTACGCCGAGCTCGACCTGCTGCAGGCGCTCACCGACTGGCCCCCCTTGCAGGAGGGTAGCGACAAGCGGCACGACTACGCCGCGATCGACCAGAAGGGCTCCTACTGGGGCGACACCAGCGCCGTGTTCCGCAAGCCGAAGTGGAAACCGTCGCCGCGACGGGTGGTCAACCGCTACGTGAGCCTGCGGTTCGCCAACGGGATCGGCGACCTGTCCTCGGTGCCGCGACCGAAGGGGACCCTTCTGAACCGTCCGTCCGACGAGGAGCGCGCGAAGCGTGTAGGCATGTAGCCCGGCACCCGACGCCCGGGACTCGCGGTCGCGCCTGCCTCCCGAGCCTGCTGATCGGGCGCACCTACAGTGGCGGGATGGCCCTGACCGAGTCCATGGCGCAGACGTTGGCGGCCTACGAACGGCATCTTTGCGCCGAGCGCGACCTGACTCCACACACGGTCCGGGCCTACCTCGGCGACGTCGCGGGGATGCTGGAGCATGCGGTGGCGCTCGGTCACCTCGACGTCGCAACCCTCGACATCGCGACCCTACGCAGCTGGCTGGCCAGGCAGCAGACCCTGGGGAAGGCGCGGTCCACCCTGGCCCGGCGTTCGGCCGCCGTTCGAGTGTTCACCGCCTGGGCCCAGCGCACCGGCCGCGCGGAGACCGACCCGGGGGTGTTGCTCGGCTCGCCCAAGGCGTACAAGACCCTGCCACCCGCGCTCGGTGTCGCGGAGGCCCGGACCCTGCTGGAGAACGCCGCCGCGACGGCGGATGACGGCAGCCCGCTCGGGCTTCGGGACGCAGCGGCCCTCGAGCTGCTCTACGCCACCGGGATCCGGGTCGGCGAGCTGTGCGGGCTGGACGTCGACGACCTCGACCGTGACCGACGGGTGGTCCGGGTGTTCGGCAAAGGTCGCAAGGAACGCACGGTCCCGTACGGCCTACCCGCCGAACGTGCCCTGGGCAGGTGGTTGGTCTCCGGTCGTCCCGCGCTGTTCGTCGCCGGCGCCGGGGCGGCACTGTTCCTCGGAGCCCGTGGCAACCGGCTCGACCAGCGGGCGGTGCGGACGCTGGTGCATCGTCGGGTCGCGGAGGTTCCCGGCGCCCCCGACCTGGGCCCGCACGGGCTGCGGCACACCGCCGCCACCCATCTGCTCGAGGGGGGCGCGGACCTGCGCACGGTGCAGGAGCTGCTCGGCCACGCGTCCCTGGCGACCACACAGATCTACACCCACGTCACCACCGAACGACTGCGCGCCGCCTACCGCCTGGCCCACCCCCGGGCCTGACGTCCGCGATGGGCCCGGCCGCCGGCTCAGACTTCGCGGAGCAGTCGGAGCACCAGCGCCAGCGGTGGCCAGTCGGTCCGGCCACGGCGGGTCACAGCGAAGGACCTCAGCGCGACGTCCGGCTCGGTCAGTCCGAGCAGGCGGACGCCCGGGAACCTCCGCCGACCGGCTGGGAGCAGCCCGACACCCAGCCCGGCGACAACCATGTCCTGCACCAGCTCGAGACTGTCGGCCCGATGCCTGATCCGCGGCACGAAGCCGGCGATCGACGCGACCGTGCGGATGACGTCCTCATCAGCGGTGTTGCGTGAGTTGACGATCCAGTCGTGGTCGCGGAAGCGGTCGAACACCGCCAGGGTGTTGCCTTCCGACTGCTTCTCCGCGGCGGGCACTCCGAGGCTCCACGCCGTCTCCCACAGTGACTCAGCGACGAACGTGCGGTCGAAGGTCGCGGGAGCCAGGTTGTAGTCGTAGGTCAGCGCCAGGTCGACGTCGTCGGCCGCGAGCAGGACGAAGGCCTCGCGCGGCTCATGCTCGTGGATCAGCAGACGTACGTCGGGGTGGTTCTTGCTCAGACTGCGTACGACGGGCAGCAACGACTGCCGAACCGCAGACGCGAACGCTGCCACGCGTAGCGAACCGGCCGGGGCGGCATCGGGGTCGAGGTCCACCCGGGCCGCCTCGTGCGCCGCGAGGATGGTCACGGCGTGGTCGGCCAGTCGTCGCCCGGCGGGTGTCAGCCGGACCCGACGACCAGAGGGCTCGACCAGGGCGGTGCCGACCTCGCGCGACAGCGCGGCGAGCTGTTGGGAGACCGTCGAGGTGGTCACCTGCATCACCTCCGCGACCTCGCGCATGGACCCGAGTCGGGAGAGCTCCAGCAAGAGCTCGAGACGACGGGGGTCCATGGGCTGATCATTCATGAAAAACAAACGGTGTGTCCATCAATCTCATGTGGACGCGAACGGTTGGACCCTGTCCACTGGTCGCATGAGCATTCTCGACCTCCAACCTGGGTCCAGGTCCAGGTCCGGAGCCGCCCGCGCCGGCACCGGCATGGCCGTGGCTTCGATGCTCTGCGTCCAGCTCGGACTGGCCGTCTCCGTCGACCTGTTCGACCAGATCAGTCC
>JBBSVL010000069.1:0-9871 GCA_038233595.1 Propionibacteriales bacterium
AGTTGATCGTGACCACGGGCCCCATGTCCCAGGTCGGGTGGTTCAGGGCCTGCTCCACGGTCACGTCGGCCAGCTCCTCGCGGGTGCGGCCCCGGAAGGGACCACCGCTGGCGGTCAGCACGAGGCGTCGTACCTCCTCGGCGCGGCCGCCGCGCAGGCACTGGGCCAGGGCACTGTGCTCGCTGTCGACGGGCACGATCTGGTCCGGCTTCGCCCGGTCGAGTACGACGCGCCCGCCGATGATCAGCGACTCCTTGTTGGCCAGCGCGAGCACATTGTCGGCGTCGAGCGCGGCGAGCGTGGGTCGCAGTCCGACTGCACCGGTGATGCCGTTCAGAACGGTGTGGCAGGCCATCCCGGCAGCCTGGATGCTGGCTTCCTCGCCGATCCCGGAGAAGGCGGGCGCGAACTCGGCCACCTGCGCCTCGAACACCTGGGGCTGCGAACCCCCCGCCGTCAGCCCGACCACCCGGAAGCGGTCCGGGTTGGCGCGCACCACGTCCAGTGCCTGGGTGCCGATCGACCCGGTCGACCCGAGAATCACCAGATCGCGCCTGCTCGTCTCCACCCGGTCATTCTGCCCCTGCAACGAGTAGGACCCGGGCCGTGCCCTTGCCTCAGCATATTCGTTGTCGACTCGTCACCATGTCGAGGCGGCCGCAGGCCGCCCCAGGCGTTACCTTGCGAATCGGGTCGGGTGCCAGTGCATCGGCGCCTGGGTCATCGCACTGCCCCCCGAGGGAAAGGTTCCGCACCCATGAAGAGCCACAGCATGGTCGCCCTGGCTGCAAGCGCAGCCGCGACGGCACTCGTCCTGAGCGCCTGCTCGCCGCCCTCCAGCGACAACAAGGGCGCCACGACGTCCACCGGCGTCAAGGCCGGCAACGCGAAGTCCGCCAAGGACTTCGGCGGCATGTCCGGCCTGGTCAAGGCCGCCAAGAAGGAGGGCCAGCTCAACGTGATCGCGCTGCCGCCCACCTGGGCCAACTACGCCAACCAGATCAAGACGTTCGAGAAGAAGTACGGCATCACGATCAACTCCGCCCAGCCTGACGCCGCGAGCCAGGACGAGATCAACGCGGCCAACCAGCAGAAGGGTAAGCAGAGCGCGCCCGACGTGTTCGACCTCGGCCAGTCCGTCGCCCTTGCGAACCTCTCCATGTTCGCCCCGTACAAGGTGGCGACGTTCAGCGACGTCCCGGCGACCTTCAAGGACGCGAACGGCACCTGGGTCAACGACTACGGCGGCTACATGTCGATCGGGTACGACTCCGCGAAGGTGCCCGCGGTCAGCAAGGTCTCGGACCTGCTCGGCAGCGGCTTCAAGGGCAAGGTCGCCCTCAACGGTGACCCGACCCAGGCCGGAGCCGCATTCTCCGGTGTGCTGATGGTGGCCACGGCCAACGGTGGCTCGGCCGGCGACGTCGCACCTGGCGTGGCCTTCTTCCAGAAGCTCAAGAAGGCGGGGAACTTCCTCAAGCTCGACCCGACCCCGGCCACGATCGAGTCCGGCCAGACCCCGGTCGTCATCGACTGGGACTACCTGAACGCCGCGGAGTCCGCGAAGCTGAAGACCTGGAAGGTAGTCGTCCCGACCGACGCCAGCCCGATCGCCGGCTACTACGCCCAGGCCGTCAACAAGTTCGCTCCGCACCCCGCTGCGGCACGGCTCTGGGAAGAGTTCCTCTACAGCGACCAGGGCCAGAACCTGTGGCTGGCCGGAGGCGCTCGACCGATCCGGGCAGACGCTATGGTCAAGTCCGGCACGATCGACAAGGCGAAGTACGACGCGCTGCCGAAGATCACCGGCACCCCCGTGACCCCGACGGAGGCGCAGAACAAGAAGGCGGCCACCTACCTGTCCGGCAACTGGGCGAAGGTCGTCGGCTGACGTGAGCCGGAACGGCACCGCGAGACGCCTGCGGGACGGTCTGCCGCTGGTGCCGTTCCTGGCCTTCCTGGTCATCTTTCTGGTGATCCCGACCGTCACGGTCCTCGTCGGGGCGGTGCGCAACGACTCCGGCTTCACCCTGGACAAGCTGCGCACCCTCGGGTCCGACGCCGCACTGAGCGCGCTGTGGAAGAGCGTGTTGCTCTCGGGCTCGACCGCGGTGATCGGCGCTCTCTTCGGCGCCCTGCTCGCCTACCTGGTCCTGGCCAGCCCGCCGACGTCCCTCTTCCGTCGGGCAGTGACGTCGGTGTGCAGCGTGCTGGCGCAGTTCGGCGGCGTCGCCCTGGCGTTCGCTTTCATCGCCACGATCAGCTACTCCGGCGTGCTGACCGTGTGGATGCGCGATCACCTGCACGTCGACATCTACGGCTCGGGGTGGCTCTACGACATCCCCGGACTGATCCTGGTCTACAGCTACTTCCAGATCCCGCTGATGCTGATCGTGTTCATGCCCGCACTCGAAGGGCTGCGCCCACAGTGGCGCGAGGCAGCGGTCAGCCTCGGCGCCACGCCGCGCCAGTACTGGATGCACATCGGGTTCCCGCTGCTTCGACCTGCCTTCCTCGGCTCGATGCTGCTGCTGTTCGCCAACGCGTTCGCGGCCTATGCGACCGCCGCGGCGCTGGTCAGCCAGGGCAGCCCGATCCTGCCGCTACTGATCCGCGCCGCGCTGACCAGTGAGGTGGTGCTGGGACAAGCCGGGTTCGCCTATGCCCTGGCCCTGGAGATGATCGCGGTCGTGGCCGTGGTGATGGTCGCCTACAGCATGCTGGTCCGTCGTACGTCGAGGTGGCTCCAGTGACCTCCGCAACGGCCATGGGCCGGGTGGTCCGGACCCTGCTGCTGGTGCTCTTCGCGATCTTCTTCTTCGGACCCCTGGTGGCGATGCTCGACTTCAGCACCCGCAAGATCGGTGGTGCCGGACGCACCGGTCAAGCCTGGAAGAACATCGTCCAGGACAACCAGCTCTACTCCGCGGTCATCATCTCGTTGTTGCTCGCCCTCTTCACCGTGGTGCTGATGCTGGTGCTGCTCGTGCCGACGATGATCTGGGTGCGGCTCCGGGTCCCTTGGGCGAGACGGACCATGGAGTTCCTCTGCCTGCTGCCGCTGACCATTCCCGCGCTGGTCGTGGTGGTCGGCCTCAAGGGTGTCTACGCCTGGGTCAACTACTTCTTCGGTGAGTCGGCGCTGGTGCTGACGTTCATCTACGCCGTGCTGGTGCTGCCCTACGCCTACCGGGCGCTGGACGGCGCGTTGTCGTCCATCGACGTGCAGACCCTCGCCGAGGCTGCGCGTTCGTTGGGAGCGGGCTGGGTGACCACCATCCTTCGCGTCGTCGTACCCAACATCTGGTCGGGGATCCTCTCCGCGGCGTTCATCTCGATCGCCGTGGTGATCGGGGAGTACACCGTCGCCTCGTTGAGCGGCTACCAGAACCTGCAGGTGGTGGTGGTCCTGATCGGCAAGACCGACGGGCCGACCTCGGTCGCCGCCTCGCTGGCCACGCTGCTGCTCGGCTTCGTGCTTCTCCTGCTGCTGTCCCTGTTCACCCGGAGCCGCACCGCCAAGGTCGCCGCACCCACACCCACACCCACAGCAACGGAAGGGACATGACCGTGTCCGAGCGCAACGGCCTGGCGGTGGAGCTCACCGAGCTCACCCGCCACTACGGACCGGTCAAGGCCCTCGACGGGCTGACCCTGCACCTGCAGCCCGGCGAGCTGGTGGTCCTGCTCGGACCGTCCGGCTGCGGGAAGACCACCGCGCTGCGGATCCTGGCCGGCCTGGACCAGGCGACCTCCGGCAGGGTCGCGGTCGGCGGCCAGGACCTGACCAGGGTCGCGGCCAACAAGCGGGACATGGGGATGGTGTTCCAGGCCTACAGCCTCTTCCCGCACCTGACCGTGCTCGAGAACGTCGCGTTCGGGCTCAAGCTCCGTGGCACCGACAAGGCGAAGCGGACCCGCCGCGGCGCGGAGATGCTGGAGCTGGTCGGTCTCTCCTCCCACGCCGACCGCTACGCCACTCAGCTCTCCGGCGGTCAGCAGCAGCGCGTGGCACTGGCCCGGGCACTGGCCATCGAGCCGTCGGTGCTGCTGCTCGACGAGCCGCTGTCAGCCCTCGACGCAAAGGTGCGGGCCCAGCTGCGCGAGGAGATCCGGCGCGTGCAGCTCGAGGTGGGCACCACCACCTTGTTCGTCACCCACGACCAGGAGGAGGCGCTGGCCGTCGCCGATCGGGTCGGGGTGATGAACCAGGGCCGCCTGGAGCAGCTCGCGCCACCCGCAGAGCTCTACACCAGACCCACGACGCCGTTCGTGGCCGATTTCGTCGGCCAGAACAACAAGGTCGCGGCCGTGGTCCACCGCGGCTCGGCACAGCTGCTTGCCGGCTCGGCTCCGGCGCTGCCGGGCTCCATCGCCAGCGGTGCCGGGACGGCTCTGGTGCGCCCGGAATCCGTGCGGCTCACCCCCGCCCCGTCAGGGGAGGGCACCGTGACCAGCGTGGCCTTCCTCGGGCCGATCTCCCGGGTGCACTGCGTTCTCCCGGACGGCACCAAGCTGACTGCTCAGATGCCCAGCTCGGACGCCAACCGGTTCTCGACCGACGAGAAGGTCACGGTCGGGGTGGAGTCGACCGGGCTGCTGGTCGTCGAGAGCTCGTGACTCACAGGTCCAGGCCGGTCAGCACCATCACGCGTTCGTAGGTGAAGTCCGTCATCGCGTAGCGGACACCCTCGCGCCCGACACCGGACTCCTTGACGCCGCCGTACGGCATCTGGTCGGCGCGGTACGACGGCGCGTCGCCGATGATCACCCCGCCCACCTGCAGCTCCCGGTGGGCGCGGAACGCGAGCTGGAGGTCGTGGGTGAACAGCCCGGCCTGGAGACCGAACTTCGAGTCGTTGACCGCAGCGATGCCCTCGTCGGCGTTCGCGATGCGCTCCAGCAGCAGCACCGGTCCGAAGACCTCGTCGCAGGACGCCTTCGCGTCGCGGGGCACTCCCTCGAGCACGGTGGGGGCGTACGTCGTGCCGTCGCGGGTGCCTCCGGTCAGCAACGTGGCACCGCCGTCGACCGCGGCCGAGACCCACTCCTCGACTCGTATGGCGGCGGCCTCGTCGATCATCGGGCCGACGAAGGTCTCCTCGTCGCGGGGGTCGCCGGTCCTCAGTGCCGCCACCTTGGAGACGACACGGGCCCGCAGGTCGTCGTACAACGAGGCGTCGGCGAAGACGCGCTGCACCCCGATGCAGGACTGGCCGGCCTGGTAGTTGCTGAAGTTCGCGATCCGGGTCGCCGCCCAGTCGAGGTCGGTCTCGCTCGCGTAGTCCGCGGCCACGACCACCGCTGCGTTGCCACCGAGCTCGAGCACGACGTGCTTGTCGGGCACCTGCTTGCGGATCGCGAAGCCGACCGGCCCGGAGCCGGTGAAGCTGAGCACCGGAAGTCGCGGGTCGGACACCAGGTCGCCGGCGTCCTCGTTCTTCACGTTCAGCACGCTGAACATGCCGGGCGGCAGGTCGGTCTCGGCGATCAGCTCACCGAGCAGCAGCGCAGACACCGGTGTCTTCGGCGCCGGCTTGAGTACGACGGGTGCGCCCACAGCAAGCGCCGGCGCGACCTTGTGCGCGACCAGGTTGAGCGGGAAGTTGAACGGGCTGATCGCCAGCACCGGCCCCTTGGGCACCCGGCGGACGTAGGCCAGCCGGCCCTCGGCGGCCGGGTCGGTGTCGAGGCGCATCACCTCGCCCGACCACTGCCGGGCCTCCTCGGCCGCCCACCGGAAGACGGACACGGCACGGCCGACCTCGCCACGCGACCACATCATCGGCTTGCCGTTCTCGGCCGTGACCAGCTCCGCAAGCTCGTCGGCGCGCTCGGCGATCCGTCGGCTGACCAACGCGAGCGCCTCGGCCCGGACGTGGATCGGCAGCCGCTCGCCCTCGGCGCGCACAGCGTCGGCAGCCGCGACGGCGGCCTCGACCTGCTTGCTCGTCGCATAGCTGGTCGTCGCGACCGGCGACCCGTCGTAGGGGTGGCGCACCTCGAGCGGCTCGTCACCGTGGACGTGTTCGCCGGCAATCAACATCGGGATCTGTGTGGTGCTCATCCCACGATCCTAGAACGGCCCCGAGAGGCCACCGGCAAGGACTCAGTCGAAGAGAGCGGCGAGCAGCTCCGAGGTCGTCAGCGGCGCGGCCTCGGACAGCTCTCTGGCGATCCGACCCTGCTCCAGCGTGGTGCGGAGCCGGACGTCGGAGCCGGCCCCGTCGGCCGGCCAGATCAGCACCGACGGGGAGCCGGCGCCGAGCTCGACCGCGGGGGCCGGATCGGTCCTCCCGGCCCGG
This sequence comes from Propionibacteriales bacterium, assembly GCA_038233595.1. Lineage (GTDB taxonomy): Bacteria > Actinomycetota > Actinomycetes > Propionibacteriales > Nocardioidaceae > Marmoricola. Next base: position 6,306 of record JBBSVL010000069.1, read on the forward strand.
ATCACGACGTCCCAGGTCACCGAGCGGCTCTGGGGTGCGGGCTCGCCGGTGGTGACGACGACGGCCGGCCGGTGCGCGCACTGCTCCAGCACGCGGCCCATCGCCGCGTCGTCGGCGGTCACCGACACCCGAGGTCGGGTCGCCGCCACGATCCGGACGACCTGCTCCGCGGCCAGCCCCGCGGGAACGGTGACGCCGGCGGCACCGATCCTTGCCGTGGCCAGCAGGGCTACCACTGCGTCCGCTCCCGCGGCGAGCTCGACGAGGACACGGTCACCGGGCACCACCCCGAACCCACGGAGCACTCCCCCGAACGATGCGGCCAGCTCCAGCACCTTGGCGTGGCTGAGCTCACCCGAGTCGTCACTGAGCAGCGTCCGGTCGCCGACACCACCGACCACGGCCCGGTCCAGCAGCTGGAAGGCGACGTTCAGGGTGCCGCCGGCGTGGGGGTCGTCCCGCGTGGGTGTCGGTTTGCGGAACCAGGAGATCGCGACGGGCTCTGCCATGGGCACATCCTCACATCACACGACGGACGACGACGTGACGGGAACATCGAAGCGGCACCGTGACTTGGGTCCAGAGAGCTGAAACCCCCGACCGCGAGGAGCGACCTCCGTGAGCAGCACCAGCACCGAGACGAACACAACCAACGTGGCGGCACCGTCCGGCACCTTCCAGCTCGGCGGCGATCTGCCCGTCGTACGCCTGGGTTACGGCACCATGCAGCTGCCCGGCGACGGTGTCTGGGGGCCACCGAAGGACCACGACGAGGCGGTCCGGGTGCTGCGTCGCGCCGTCGAGATCGGCATCACTTTCTTCGACACTGCCGACTCCTACGGCCCCTACGTCGCCGAGGACCTGCTCCGCGAAGCACTGCACCCGGCTGGGCACGCCTACCCCGACGACGTGGTGATCGCCACCAAGGCCGGGCTGACGCGCCAGGGTCCAGGTGTGTGGACCCCGCTCGGGCAGCCGGCCTACCTGCGCCAGGAGGTCGAGCTGAGCCTGCGCCGGCTCGACGTCGAGCGCATCGACCTGTTCCAGCTGCACCGCATCGACGCGGACTACCCGGTCGCTGACCAGGTCGGTGAGCTCAAGGCGCTGCAGGACGAGGGCAAGATCCGGCACATCGGGCTCTCCGAGGTCGACGTGGCGCAGCTGAAGGAAGCCCAGAAGACGGCGGAGATCGTCTCGGTACAGAACCTGTTCAACCTGGCCAAGCGCGACGCCGAGCCGCTGCTGGACCACTGCACCGAGGAGAACATCGCCTTCATCCCATGGTTCCCGCTGGCCACCGGCGAGCTCTCCGCCGAGGACGGCCCGCTGGCCGAGGCCGCCGGTCAGCATGACGCGACTCCCTCGCAGCTGGCGCTCGCCTGGCTGCTCCAGCGCTCCCCGGTGATGCTGCCGATCCCGGGCACGTCGAGCGTCGACCACCTCGAGTCCAACACCGCCGCGGCGGGCATCACGCTGAGCCAGGAGGAGTTCGCCGCCCTGGACTCGGTCATCTCCGGGCAGGCCTGAGCATGAAGTACAGCCGACTCGGCGGCAGCGGGCTCCGGGTCTCCGCGATCACGGTCGGTTGCATGAGCTGGGGCATCCCCGAGCGCGGCGGCCACCCGTGGGCCAAGGACGAGGACTTCGCGCGGCGGACCATCCGCACCGCCCTCGAGGCCGGGGTGAACTTCTTCGACACCGCCAACGTCTACTCCGGTGGCAGCAGCGAGGAGTTCACCGGCCGCGCGCTGCGTGAGTACGCCGTCCGCGAGGACGTCGTGCTCGCCACCAAGGTGCACGGCCGGATGCGCCCCGGGCCGAACGGAGTAGGCCTGTCCCGCAAGGCGATCCTGCAGGAGATCGACGCGTCCCTGACTCGGCTGGGCACCGACTACGTCGACCTCTACCAGATCCACCGGTGGGACCCGGACACCCCGATCGAGGAGACCATGGAGGCGCTGCACGACGTGGTCAAGGCCGGCAAGGCCCGCTACCTCGGCGCCTCCTCGATGTACGCCTGGCAGTTCGCGAAGGCCCAGGAGGTCGCGTCGGCAAACGGCTGGACGCCGTTCGTCTCGATGCAGGACCACTACAACCTGCTCTACCGCGAGGAGGAGCGCGAGATGCTCCCGCTCTGCGCGGACCAGGGCATCGGGGTGATCCCTTGGAGCCCGCTCGCGCGGGGCCGGCTGACCCGGCCGTGGGACACCGAGACCTCCCGCACCGAGACCGACGAGTTCGGCCGTTCGCTGTTCACCGATGCCGACCGCACCGTGGTTGAGAAGGTGCTCGACGTCGCGCAGCGACGCGGCACGTCGGCCGCACAGGTCGCCCTGGCCTGGCTGCTGGCGCAGCCCGTGGTCACCTCCCCCATCGTCGGCGTGACCAAGCCGGAGCACCTCACCGACGCGGTCGCGGCGGTCGACCTGGGGCTCACTGCAGACGAGGTCGAGGAACTGGGGGCGGACTACCGGCCGCACGCCATCGCCGGGCACCGATGACCCGGCGACTCGGTCTGCTGAGGGACCAATAACCGGTTGCACCCGTGCTCGCGCGAGCACATGCTGTTCCCGTACCCACGAGACGAAGGAGGCACGGCCATGACTGTTGTCGGCGATGCCGCCCACCCTTCCTTCGACTCATGGAGCCCCCTTGAGCACGTACGACCCTTCGTTCGTCTTTGACTTCCACCCGGTCGACCCCGACGCGGACCAGCGGCTCTCCAGCTACTGGGACGTCGAGCCGCTGAGCCGCGGCCCCGCTCCCCTTCCCGAATGGGTCGTCCTGGACCGCGGCGCCCTCGACACCGAGCTCGGCATCCTCAAGACCGGCAAGGAGGGTGACGTCTTCCTGCTCGAACGAGCGGGCGCGGACGGCACCGTCGTGATGGCCGCCAAGCGCTACCGCGGCGAGGAGCACCGCACCTTCCACCGCAGCGCCGCCTATGTCGAGGGCCGCAAGGTCCGCAACAGCCGCGACGCCCGGGCGATGCACAAGAAGACCAGCCATGGCCGGGCGGTCGCGGCCGGGCAGTGGGCCGGGGCCGAGTGGGAGTCGCTGAAGCGCCTCTGGACGCTCGGCGTGCCGGTCCCCTACCCCGTGCAGATCGACGGCACCGAGATCCTGATGGAGCTGGTCACGGTCGCCGGGGAGCCAGCCCCCCGGCTGGCCCGGGAGCGGCCGGAGCCGACTCTGCTCGCGTCGTACTTCGACCAGCTGCGCGAGGCGATGACCGCGATGGCGTCGGCCGGGATCGTGCACGGCGACCTCTCGCCGTACAACGTGCTCGCGGCCGGCGACCGACTGGTGGTCATCGACCTGCCCCAGGTGGTCGACCTGGTCGCCAACCCGGCCGGTCCGGACTTCCTGATGCGCGACTGTCACAACATCTGCACCTGGTTCAACGCCCGGGGACTGGAGGTCGACGAGCACGAGCTCTTCGGGGAGCTGCTCGCGTCCGCATGGTGAACACCTGACGACCACTCGGGCGGCTCCTGCGCGAACCGACGGAAAATGCTTCTGCACAGATTCGGTCCATCCGTGGGAACTGTCCGCGCTGGGCAGTA
>JBBSVL010000070.1:0-9752 GCA_038233595.1 Propionibacteriales bacterium
CGCCACGGCGGGAGCGCCACAGCCAGCCGGCCCAGAGCGCGACCAGCAGCGGTATCGAGACCACGAAGAACAGGTTGCTCGACGCCGCCGCAGCCAGGTTGCCGTGGCCGAGGTCGTTGACGGCGCGCAGCCCCCCACAGCCCGGGCAGTCCAGCCCGGTGAGCGCACGCAGCGGGCACAGGCCCCAGCTGCCGTACTGGTGCGGGTCGTGCAGGCGCAGTGCCACGGTCAGCACAGCCACCGTGCCGGCGACGACCAGTGGCGTGGCCGGCCCGCGTCGCCGGGAGGAGACCCGGGAGGAAACGTCGCGCTCGACAAGGGAGGTCATGGCTGGGTCATTGCTGCATCAGTGGCTGGCGCCGTACCCGGCCCTGGACATCACGAGGCCGACGATGCCAGCGATCGGGACGAGCGCCACGCCCACCCAGAACGTCGGCCAGTTGACTGCCATCGCGCCGATGCTCATCACAAGGAACCCGAGGGTCGCGACCGCCACCGCGGTCCATGCCGCCGGAGTGTTGCCGTGGTTGTCAGACATGCAGGGTGCTCCTCAGGTGCACGCGGGGGGACGTCCAAGACTGGTCCCGGACACTCTAGTGACCACGCGGTCTCAGCGGCCGACGGTGGGGTCGTCGCCGTCGTCGATCGCCTTCCAGAGGTCCAGGTTGGTGGTGTCGGTGTCGTCGGTCGTCGGCGACGGCCCTGCTGCGGCCGCGCCCGGGGCGTCGTACCTGGTGCCCATCTCGGGCCAGGCCGGCGTCAGCCGTACGGCGAGCAGGGTGGCAACCACCGACAGCACCGCGCCGACGGCCGCCGCCCAGTACCACCCGGTCAGGTGCACGTCGAGCTGGAAACCCTGCCTGGTCAGCACCGAGTAGACGTTGCGGACGTCGTCGGGCACGGTGAAGGCGCCCACCACGGCGCAGGCGACCAGACCGAGCGAGACCACCAGGGCCACGACCGCCAGCACCCGGCGAACCTTGCCACGCGTCACCAGCAGCACCCCCCAGGAAGCGAGCAGGAGCAGCCCGAGCGCGCCGGCCAGCGGCATCGTGCCCACGTCGGACTGGAGCAGGGACACGTCACCGGCCTGGCCGCCCTTGCTGGCGGCGTGGGCTGCCCACGGCTTCGCTCCGGCGACCGCGGCGAGCACCGCCGAGACGAGGCCGAACAGCACCACCGGGCCGAACGTGGAGCGCCCAGAGCGCCCAGGGCGTCTGTCCCTGATCTCCCTAGCCGGCATCGCTCAGCAGCCCCTCGTCGAAGCAGGTGCGCGCACCGGTGTGACAGGCCGCACCGTCCTGGTCGACGGTGACCAGCAGGGTGTCGCCGTCGCAGTCGAGCCGCACCTGCCTGACCCACTGCCGGTGACCGGACGTTTCCCCCTTGACCCAGTACTCCTGGCGTGAACGGCTCCAGAACGTGGTGCGCCCGGTGGTCAGGGTGCGGTGCAGGGCCTCATCGTCCATCCAGCCGAGCATCAGCACCTCACCGGTGTCGTGCTGTTGTACGACGGCGGGCACCAGACCGTCGCCGTCGCGCTTGAGCCGCACGGCGATGTCGGGGTCGAGAGCTGAGTCGGGCACGGTAGTCAGTATCCCGGGTGACCGACGGAGCGCGCGTCGAGCCCTTCGGGCGACGTCCCCTGCGCGATCCAGGAGGCGTGCAGCCGACCATAGACACCACCCTCGGCGACCAGGGCATCGTGCGGGCCACGCTGTACGACGCGGCCCTGGTCGAACACGATCACCTCGTCGGCGTTCTCGGCGGTGGTCAGCCGGTGGGCGATGGTGACCGAGGTGCGGCCGTTGACCAGCAGCTCCAGTGCCGCTCCGATGCGCACCTCGAGCTCCGGGTCGACCGCACTGGTGGCCTCGTCGAGAACCAGCAGGTCCGGGTCGGCGAGGTGCGCCCGGACCAGCGCGACCAGCTGCCGCTCACCGGCACTCATCGACTCCCCGCGCTGGCCGACCCGGGTGTCGAGACCTTGCGGCAGGCCGTCGAGCCAGTCCAGCAGGCCCAGCTCGGTGACTGCTCGACGTACCTCCTCGCGCGTGGCCTCGAGACGGCCGTAGCGGGCGTTGGCCAGCAGCGTGGAGTCGAAGAGGAAGCCCTCCTGCGGCACCAGCACGACCCGGCGGCGCAGCGTGTCGAAGCCGATCCGCCGTAGGTCGGTGCCGTCCAGCTCGACGCTGCCGGACGTCGGGTCCATCAGCCGGGTGAGCAGCTTGGCGAAGGTGGTCTTGCCCGAGCCGGTCTCGCCCACCACGGCGACGCGGGTGCCCGCCGCAACGTGCTCGGTGACCTCGCGCAGCACCAGTGGACCCGCCGGGTAGCCGAAGTCCACGTCGAGGAAGTCGATCTCCAACGCACCCCGCGGCAGATCCACCCCGGCCTGTCCCGGGTCGTCGAGGTCGGCCGGGGTGTCCAGGATGCCGATCACCCGGCGCCAGCCCGCGATCGCGTTCTGCGCGTCGGTGAGGACCTGGGTGCCGAGCTGCACCGGCCCGACGAAAAGCGTCACCAGGAAGGCGAAGGCGAGGACCTTGCCGGAGGTGATCTGGCCGTCGAGACCCAGCAGGATGCCGATCACGATCACGCCGGCGTTGGCCAGGCCCGCGGACACGCCGCCGAGCGAGAAGGAGAACGCGGTCAGCCCCTGCGCCCTGGTGCTGGCGCGCTGATAGCGGTCGATGGATTCGTCGATCCGGGCCTGGGTGCGGTCCTCGATCGCGTGGGTGCGCACCACAGCCGCACCGACCACGGGCTCGGAGATGGCGGACAGCATCACCCCGACCTGGCGGCGTACGACGCCGTACGCCGCGGAGAGCCGGCGCTGGAAGTAGCGCAGGGACAAGAACAGGGGCAGGAAGCAGACCCACACCACGATCGTCAGCTGCCAGCTGTAGAAGAGCATCACCAGGGTGGCGACCGCGACCTGCCCGATGCTGATCACCCCGAGGATGCCGCCGAAGACCAGGAACTGTGAGACCTGGTCGACGTCGCTGGTCACCCGCGAGACCAACGCTCCGCGGCGCTCGGTGTTCTGGGTCAGCAGGGGCAGGTCGTGCACATGGCGAAACGCCTTGATCCGCAGGGTGGCGAGGCCGCGCTCGGCCGCGGTGAAGAGCCGGTAGGTCATCACGTACGACGAGCCGCCGGTGACCAGGATGGCCAGCGACGCCACCATCGCCATCTTCACAACGAAGCCGGTGTCGACCCCACCAGGCCCGTGGAGGCCCCGGTCGAGCGTCTGCTGCACCGCGATCGGGATCACCACACGGCCGGCGGTGCCGAGCAGCGCGAGCGACAGGGTGACCCAGAGGCCGTCGCGCAGCTCGGGTGAGTACCGGAACCCTTGGCGCAGGGTGGCCATCGCGGAGATCTCATCGCCGGTGGAGAAGGCTGTGTTGTCGTCGGTGCGGTACTGCGCGCTCACGTGGGGTCACCGCCCGACACGTCCTCGGAGGGCGCCTCATAGGCGTTGACCAGCCGGGCGTAGGCCTCGTTGCGGACCAGCAGCTCTTCATGCCTGCCTCGGTCGGCGACCCTGCCGCCGGCGAGGAAGACCACCTCGTCGGCCAGCGCGATGGTGGCCTTGCGGTAGGCCACCAGCACCATCGTGGACTCGCTGCCGATCCAGCTGACCCGCATCGCGGCCAGGATCCGCTGCTCCACCTCCGGGTCCACCGCCGACGTGGCGTCGTCGAGCACCAGCAGCCGCGGACGGCGTACCAGCGCGCGGGCCAGGGAGAGCCGCTGCCGCTGGCCACCCGACAGCGAGGTACCTCGCTCGCCGAGTCGGGTGCCGAGCCCGTCGGGCAGCGCGGCCACAAAACCGTCGGCCTGAGCCGTGCGCAGTGCCGCCCACACTTCGTCGTCGGGCACCTCGGCGCCCAGGGTCACGTTGCCACGCACCGTGTCGTCGAAGAGGAACGCGCTCTGCGGAACGAGTGCCGCCTGCTCGGCGAGGGCGCCCCGGTCGAGGTCGCGCAGGTCGGTGCCGTCGACGCGGATCACGCCCGAGTCCGGGTCGACCAGCCGCATCAGCAGCGCGGTCAGGGTGCTCTTCCCACTCGCTGTGGCACCCACGAGCGCGACCGTGCGACCCGGTTCGACCACGAGGTCGAAGCCGTCGAGCAGTCGTTGGCCCGGCACATAGGAGTAGGAGAGGTTCTCGATCTCCAACCGTGCACCCTGGGCGCCCTCGGACAGCCTGTCGACGCCGTACGACGTGTGCCCGCCCTCGTCGAGCACGGAGTGCACGCGTTCGAACCCGACCACGCTGCGTGGGAACTCCCCGACCAACCAGCCGAGGGAGCGGATCGGGAAGGAGACGATCATGAGCAGGTAGGCGATGGTCACCACGCCGCCGACGTCGGCCTGGCCGTGCCGGACCCGCCACACCCCGACACCGAGCACCGCGAGGATGCCCAGGTTCGGCAACCCCTCCAGCAGCGGGTCGAAGGCGGCACGCACCCGGCCGGCCCGGATTCCGACGTCTCGCAGCTGGTGTGCCTTGGCGCGGAACCGGTCGGTCTCCTCCACCTCGCGACCCAAGGTCTTGACCACCATCGCGCCGTCGAAGGACTCGTGGGCGATCTCGCTGAGCTCGGACCGCAGCGCCTGGATCCGGGTGACCAGAGGGGAGGAGAGCCGCTGGTAGGTGATGTTGGCCAGGATCACCAGCGGAAAGACCAGCAGCCCGACGACGGCCATGGTCAGGTCGGTGACGAGCATCTGGACCACCGCGATCACCATCATCGCGATCGTGCCCACCGCCATCGGCAGCGGCGCTATCGGCGACCAGGCGGCCTCGACATCGGAGTTGGCATTGGAGAGAAGCTGCCCGGTGGGGTGCCGCTGGTGCCAGGCCATCGGCAACGAGAGGTACTGCCGGGTGACCTCGCGGCGGTAGGCGGCCTGCATCCGGTACTGCATCACGCCGGCCCCGAGCCGGCGGGCCACGATGCCGACCGCCCGCAGGATCGCAACCCCGAGGAAGAGCGCAGTGACCGCGACCAGAACGTGAGTGGTCGTGGTGCCCTTGTCGAACGCCGGTGTCAGCGCGTGGTCGGTGGACCAGCCGAGCACCCAGGCGTCCGCGACGGTCAGCGCACCGAAGAGCACGCTGCCCAGCGTGGACAGCGTGAAGACCAGCTTCTCCCGGCGGATCGCGACGCCCAGCACCCGGAAGCCGTCCCTCAAGGTGGACCGACGGGTGCTACCGAGCGAGTCGGAGAACCCAGCCTGTCGGTCCGTCGGCGCGAGGACAGACGTGTCCGGGGCAGTGTCGGGCGGGGAGGTCACAAGGGCACAACTTACGCGGCCGCCCGCTATTCCCCACGTCTCCTCGAGGCGACGTCGGTACCGGCGGACCGACCTGTCTAAGCGGAACGGGGACCAGCGCTCAGGAGAGCGGTGTCACTCCTGCTCACGAACCGTAGTCGACGTGATGGTCTGCGGAGAGCTCAAGCGGTCACGGACTGTGCGCCAGCTGATCCGGTGGTGAAGGGTCGGCCACCAGCACGCTCCGGTGACGGCCGCGAGCAGGTGCCCGTAGGTGGTCAAGTCCAGCTCGGTGGGGATCCCGACCACCAGAGGACCTGCGACAGCCAATGTCAGCAAGCCGCGGACCGGCGTGAGCCCGCCGATGAAGGCGACGAGCACGGCCATCAGGCCGTACGACGCGCCCACGTCGATGCGGAGTCCGTCATCCGGGGTGAGCCACCCCACGGCGATACCGGCCGCGATCGGCAGCTCGGTGAGGAGGGTGGCCAGCACGTGACCGGAGAGGAAGACCAATCCGGTGCGAGCCGAGCCGATCCGGCGCTCGAGCGGCGCGGCCACCAGAAGCAGCACGAGCGCTCCGTCGAGCCAGGGCTCTCCGGGCAACCAGAGGGCGGAGAGGATGAGCACGGTGACCGGGTCTCGGCTCAGATGAGCCACGTCGGTGCTGGAGGCGTTCAACAGCTGCTCGGCCGTGGTTGCCGAGACGTTGCGGAGCACGAGGGTCGTGACCAGCAGCACCAGGGCATAGGTCGAGGCAAGTGGCGCCGAGGTGACCGCGCGCCCGGGGATGGCCAGAAGACGGACCACAGGACGAAGACGTGAGTTCGTCCCAGGCCTGGACGTCGCAGCGCGGCCTACGCGGGAATCGACCTCGGCCATGAGCCAGTCTTACGCGTCGACCTAAGTCGTCGCTGTCACGGTCCTGTGAAACCCCACTCCTGTAGCTGACCCGGGTGGGATCGGCGGATCAGTTGACCGAGACGTGCACATGGTTGTCGTGGTTCGCGGTCACCGAGCCGCGGTCCGGCATCGCGCGCCAGCCCTCGGAGCTGCGCACAGGGGTCCAGATGTGCTGGTGCCAGATCACGTCGTAGAGGTTCAGCTCCGCGGCGTGCGCCCGCAGGAAGTCGGCGATCTGGTTGCCCAGGGCGACGTCCGAGGTCATCACGTCGATCGCCTTGCCGCTGGCATGCTCGCCGCGGGGTGCGTACCCGCCGTAGGTGGTGATCTGCGGGAAGCTGTGACACACCGCACGATGCACGCGCACCGCACCAGGGGTCAGCCCCTGCTCCACGGCACTGTCGGGGCACGGGCCGTCAGAGATCCCTGCCGTGGCGGGCGCGGGACCTGCGACGCGGCTGTTGGACGTGGCCGCCGGAGCGGGCTTCGCGGGCCGGTCGACGCTGAGGTACTGCGCGGTGACCCAGCGGTACCGGCCGTTGAGGGCGACCTCGGCGAAGCCGTTGTCCCGGATACCGGTGGCCACCAGCCTGGTGCGCGGCGTAACCACGCGAACGACGTCGGAGTGCCAGCTCGCAGCGGTTCGCACGTTGAGCGGACTGGTCGCGAAGCGAGCGAGGTGCTTGCGGGTCACCTTGGCCAGGCGGGCCTGGGCCTTGAGTCGGTCCGAGGAGCGGGTGACCTGCTGGTGGCGCAGCGACCTGTCCAGCACGACGCTCGGGTCGGGAACCGAACCACGGATCGAGGCGGCCGCCGGGGTCGCCTTGGCCGGGATCCCTGCGTCGGAGACGCCGACGCCGATTGCGACAACAGTGACGAACGAGGCGGCGACAGCCGCTAGCAGCACCGGGCTCTTGAGCTTGTGGAGATGGCGCAGACGACCAGACAACGTCGTTCCAATCATGGGGGACAACTGCAGCAGCCAAACATGCAACCACAGGCCGGGGGAAGTTGCGAAGTCAACCGGAAGTGACTCCGCACACGCTCGTGCTCAGCCACCCGATGTCTCCGCAACTTCCTCGACGAGGATGGCACCGGTGCCGTCGGTGTCGCCCAGCCACCCGTCGGGAAGTACGACGCGCCGACGCGGGCTGCCCTGGCGTCCCCGCGGAGTGCCCAGCACCACCTCCGGGAAGGGCTCGTCGGGGTCCAGCTCGCTCAGCAGCAGGTCGAGCCCCGCCAGGGTGGCGACCAGGGCAAGGGAGCGGCGCAGGTCGCCGCCCGCCCGGAAACCCTTGAGGTACCAGGACACGTGCTTGCGGAACTCCTTGCAGCCACGCTCCTCCCCCAGGTGGCCACACAACAGCTCGGCGTGCCGGCGCATCACGGTGCGCACCTCACCCAGGGTCGGACGGACCGGAAGGGCGGGAGCGCCGGCGAAGGACGCGGCGAGGTCGCGGAACAGCCAAGGCCGGCCCAGGCAGCCGCGCCCCACGACCACGCCCGCGGCCCCGGTCTGCTCGACCATGCGCAGGGCGTCGGCGGCCTCCCAGATGTCGCCGTTGCCGAGAACCGGGATGTCTACGTGGCTGACCAGCTCGGCGATCGAGTCCCAGTCCGCCTCGCCCGAGTAGCCCTGGATCGCAGTGCGCCCGTGCAGCGCGATCGCCGCCGCACCCGACTCCTGCGCGATCCGGCCCGCGTCGAGGAAGGTCAGATGGTCCTCATCGATACCACGACGCGTCTTCACCGTCACCGGGACACCGTGCCGCTCCCCTGCGGCCACCGCCTGCTCGATGATCTGGCCCAGCAGCTTGCGCTTCCAGGGCAGTGCGGCTCCCCCGCCCTTGCGGGTCACCTTCGGCACCGGGCAGCCGAAGTTCAGGTCCACGTGCGCGACGCCGTACTCGCTGCACAGGATCTCGGTGGCCCGTCCGACGTACGACGGGTCGGTGCCGTAGAGCTGCACCGAGCGCACGTCCTCGGTCTCGTCGAAGACGAGCATCGACCTCGTGGTCGCATCCCCCTCGACCAGGCCGCGGCTGGTGATCATCTCGCAGACGAAAAGGCAGTCGCCACCCTGCGCTCTGGCCTGTTCCTGGCACAGCCGGCGGTAGGCAGCGTTGGTGATCCCCGCCATCGGCGCCAGAACCACGGGGGTCTCGACGCGCAGCGGGCCGAGTGACAGACCCGGGAGAGCCGTGGCGGTCGCGTTCAGGATGAGGCCTTCTTCTGCTTCTTCTGCTTCTTCGCGGGCAGGGGGTGCATCTTGTGGTGCGGGCTGAGGATCTTGCCCTTCCACACGATCGGCGCGTCAGTCATCACCGGCCGGTAGCTGACCCCGACCAGCGAACTCCCGCGCGGCACCAGGAACATCAGGCAGGTCCTGGTCGACTTGCCGCCCGCAAAGCTGGCCGGCAGCGGGTCCGAGGGGCACTTGGCGAAGGCGCTGGTGAACCCGGAGGCACCGATCAGGGTGTTGTCCGAGCTCAACCCCCACAGCGGGATCTTGGACCTGCCGATCTGGCCGGTGCCGACGTTCTTGACCTTCACCGACACGTAGTAGGGCCGCGACGCCTTCGCCCGGGCGTCGAGGTCGTACGCTGCGAGGTCCGTGATCCGGCCCTCGCGCACCTTCGTGACAGTGAGCTCCAACGCCGTACTGCGCTCAGCGTTGGGCGCGAAACCGACGGTCGCGGCCTTCCCGAAACCGAGCTTGGTGCCAGGCTTGGTGAACGTGACGCCCGCAGGCGCGCTCACGCTCTGGGTGGGCAGCGAGGCCGTCGGGGCCGCCTTCGTGGGCTTCTTCGCACTCGAACCGCAGCCACTGAGGACCAGCGCCACGGTGGCGGCGAGGACGACGAGACGCAGCCCGGAACGGGACGGTGTGGGGGCCTTCACGGCAGTCATTGTGCCCCGCTGCGCAGATCCCGGCCCGAAGAAACACTCAGCAGCCGACAAGACGTTGTGCCAGCCAGCCCTGGACCTGGTCGAGGGCGATCCGTTCCTGGCTCATCGAGTCCCGCTCACGCACGGTCACGGCGTGGTCCTCGGGGGTGTCGAAGTCCACGGTGATGCAGTACGGCGTACCGACCTCGTCCTGGCGTCGGTAGCGCTTGCCGATGGCCCCCGCGTCGTCGAACTCGACGTTCCACGCGCCGCGCAGCTGCTGGGCCAGGTCCTTCGCCTTCGGCGTCAGGTCGGCGTTGCGGCTCAGCGGCAGGACCGCGGCCTTCGTCGGCGCCAGCCGCGGGTCGAGCCTGAGCACAGTGCGCTTGTCGACCCCGCCCTTGGTGTTGGGCGCTTCGTCCTCCACGTAGGCGTCGATCAGGAACGCCATCATGCTGCGGGTCAGACCGGCCGCCGGCTCGATGACGTACGGCGTGTAGTGCTCGTTGGCAGCCTGGTCGAAGAAGGAAAGGTCCTTGCCGGAGAACGTGCTGTGCTGGGTCAGGTCGAAGTCGGTGCGGTTCGCGACGCCCTCCAGCTCCTCGAAGTCGCGGCCGGAGAAACCGAAGCGATACTCGATGTCGACGGTGCGCTTGGCGTAGTGGGACAGC
>JBBSVL010000071.1:0-9750 GCA_038233595.1 Propionibacteriales bacterium
GCTGTGGGGGGCTGCGCGCCGTCAACGACCTCGGCCACGGCAACCTGGCTGCGGCGGCGTCGAGCAACCTGTTCTTCGTGGTCTCGATACCGCTGCTGGTCGCGCTCTGGGCCGGCTGGCTGTGGCGCTCCCGCCGTGGCGCCGCCGACCAGCGGCCCTGGCTGCCGCCTGGGCGGGCCAAGGCACTCGTGGGCGTCTACTTCGGGCTGATGGTCGTCTTCACCATCCTGCGCAACACCCCGTGGGGGCACTCGCTCTACGTGTGACTGGGGAGTGCGTCGATCAGGGTGAGGTGTGGAACGACGTCATGCCGGTGGCGAACACGATGATCCCGATCACGCCCAGAACGCAGGCGATGATGCCCAGGACAAAACCTGCGGTGGCCAACCCGCGGCCACCCTGGATGCCGCCCGAGGCGTCGATCTCGCTCTGGGCCGACCTGCCGAGGATGATCGCCGGGATGCCGGCGAAGAAGCCGCAGCAGAGCATGCCGACGATGCCCAGCACCAGCGCCCAGACGGACTTGGTGTTGGTGCCGGAGGGGGCGTAGCCGCCGGGCGGCGGCGGGGCGCCGTAGCCGCCACCGGGTGGCGGGGCGCCGTAGCCACCCGATCCGTCGCCGGGAGGCGGGGGAGGAGGCGGCGCGCTGTAGCTCATCTGGAACCTTCCGGTAGGAGTCCGTCCGCAGGAACCTATCGTCTGCCGGCCGGCCAGTCACGACCTGATCGGCCCCGGTTCGGTGGCGCGTGAGAACCTTGGGACTCAGCTCCCGAGGAACCTGCGAGGTCTCATGTCCGTGCTTGACGACATCGTCGACGGCGTGCGCGAGGACCTCGCCGAGCGGGAGCGGCACACCCCGATCGACCGGCTGCGCGACCTCGCGGCACTGCGCCCGCCGCCGCGCGACCCGATGCCTGCGTTCCGGGCCCCGGGAGTCAGCGTGATCGCCGAGGTGAAGCGGAAGAGTCCCAGCAGGGGCGAGCTTGCCGAGATCGGTGACCCCGCCGCCCTCGCGCGCGCCTACGCCGACGGCGGCGCGGCGGCGATCAGCGTGCTCACCGAGCAGCGCCGGTTCAGCGGCAGCCTCGGCGACCTGCGCACCGTGCGTGCGGCCGTGGACACCCCCCTGCTGCGCAAGGACTTCACGGTCACCGACTACCAGCTGGTCGAGGCCCGCGAGGCCGGCGCCGACCTGGTGCTGCTGATCGTGGCCGCGCTTCCCGGCGCCGAGCTGCAGCGGTTGTACGACGTTGCGCGCGGCCTGGGCCTGACCGCGCTGGTCGAGGTGCACGACGAGGCCGAGACCGAGCGTGCCCTCTCCGTCGGAGCCGACCTCGTGGGTGTCAACGCCCGCAACCTGAAGACGCTGGACGTCGACCCCGACACGTTCGGCAGGTTGGCCGACCGGATCCCGTCGGGCGTGGTCAAGGTCGCGGAGTCCGGCATCCGCGGGCCGGACGACGTTGCCCGCTACGTCGGACAGGGCGCCGACGTCGTACTCGTCGGTGAGGCGCTGGTCGTCGGGGGTGACCCCGCATCCGCGGTCCGGTCGATGTGCAGAGCAGCAGGTGTGCGATGACCGCCGCTACGCATCTGATCAGCCACGGGCCCGACGCCACCGGCCACTTCGGGATCTTCGGCGGCCGGTTCATGCCGGAGGCGCTGGTCGCGGCCCTCGACGAGCTCGACGCCGCCTGGCGCGGGGCGATGGACGATGACACCTTCACCGGTGAGTTCCAGCGGATGCTCACCGACTACGCCGGCGCACCGAGCTCGCTCTACGACGCCACCCGGCTCTCCGAGCGCGCCGGTGCCCGGATCCTGCTCAAGCGCGAGGACCTGCTGCACACCGGTGCCCACAAGATCCGCAACGTCCTCGGTCAGGCTCTGCTCACCAGGCGGATGGGCAAGCGCCGGGTGATCGCCGAGACCGGCGCCGGCCAGCACGGGGTCGCCGCTGCCACCGCGGCGGCGTACCTCGGTCTGGAGTGCCGGGTCTACATGGGTGAGGTCGACACCGAGCGGCAGGCCCTCAACGTCGCCCGGATGCAGCTGCTGGGCGCCGAGGTGATCCCGGTGACCAGCGGCTCCCGCACCCTCAAGGACGCGATCAACGAAGCGCTTCGCGACTGGGTGGCCACGGTCGACGACACCGCTTACCTCTTCGGTACGGCGGCCGGACCGCACCCGTTCCCCTCGATGGTGCGCTCGTTCGTCCGCGGCATCGGTGACGAGGCACGCTCCCAGTGCCTGGAGCTCACCGGCGCCCTGCCCGACGCGGTCGCCGCCTGCGTGGGAGGCGGGTCCAACGCCATCGGGCTGTTCTCGGCCTTCCTGGACGACCCCGACGTCGCGGTCTACGGCTTCGAGCCCGGCGGTGACGGCGTCGAGACCGGCCGGCACGCCGCCACCATCCACGCCGGCCAGGTCGGCGTGCTGCACGGCGCCCGCACCTATGTGCTGCAGGACGAGGACGGCCAGACCATCGAGTCGCACTCGATCTCCGCCGGGCTGGACTACCCGGGGGTGGGGCCCGAGCATGCGCACCTGGCCGTCACCAGCCGGGCGTCGTACCTCCCGGTGACCGATGCCGAGGCGATGGACGCGATGGCACTGCTCGCCCGCACCGAGGGGATCATCCCGGCCATCGAGTCCGCACACGCGGTCTCGGGCGCGATGCAGCTCGCCGCCGGGCGGCCCGGCCAGACCATCCTGGTCAACCTCTCCGGGCGCGGCGACAAGGACATGGGCACCGCGATTGACTGGTTCGGCCTGGGCCGTACGTCCGGCGACGGCAGCCCGGAGCGGGCCTCCGACGCGGAGATCGCCGAAGGTGCGAAGTGACCACCGCCACCAGCACCCGGCTCGCCTTCGAGAAGGCGCGTGCTGACGGCCGGGCGACGCTGGTCGGCTACCTGCCGGCCGGGTTTCCCGACGTGCACGGCGCTATCGAGGCGATGCAGACGATGGTCGAGGCCGGCTGTGACGTGATCGAGGTCGGGCTGCCCTACTCCGACCCCGTGATGGACGGTCCGACCATCCAGGCGGCTGCGCAACGGGCGCTCGAGGGCGGCATCCGCACCGCGGACGTGCTGCGCACCGTCGAGGCAGTCGCCGCGACCGGCACCCCGACCGTGGTGATGACCTACTGGAACCCCGTGGAGCGGTACGGCGTCTCGCGTTTCGCCGCCGACCTCGCCAATGCCGGGGGAGCGGGTCTGATCACCCCCGACCTCACTCCCGACGAGGCGGCCGAGTGGATCACGGCCGCTGACGAGCACGACCTCGACAAGGTCTTCATGGTCGCCCCCAGCTCCACCGACGAGCGGATCGCGATGACCGCCGGGCAGTGCCGTGGTTTCGTCTACGCCGCCGCGGTGATGGGCGTGACCGGTGCCCGCACCAGCACCTCGACGTTGGCCGGCCCGCTGGTCGAGCGCGTGCACGGCGCCAGCGACTTGCCGGTGGGGGTCGGGCTCGGCGTCTCCGACGGTGATCAGGCCGCCGAGGTCGCGTCGTACGCCGACGGGGTGATCGTCGGCTCCGCCTTCGTCCGCACCCTGCTCGACGCCGGCGCCGACCGGGCCGCCGGCCTTGCGGCGCTCCGGGCGCTGACCACCGATCTCGCACAGGGGGTGCGCCGGTGAACGCTCATCGAGCGCTGGCCGCGTCAGCACTGGTTCCGCTCCTGCTGGTCGCGGGCTGTGGCGGCAGTCCCCAGCGCGACGGCAACAACAGCGGAGTGGTCTCCGGGGTGAGTCGCTCGGACAACACCGGTTACACCGGCATCCTGCTTCCCAAGCCGTACGTCTTGCCCGACGTCAGCCTGGCCTCGAGCAAGGGCGGGTCGTTCTCGCTGACCAAGGACACCGCAGGCAAGCTGACCCTGGTGTTCTTCGGCTACACCAACTGCCCCGACGTGTGCCAGGTGGTGATGGGCACGATCGCCTCGTCGTACGCCCGGCTGAGCACCGCCGAGAAGGCCAAGGTGCAGGTGGCCTTCGTCACCACCGACCCGCAGCGCGACACCACCAAGGTGCTGCGCAGCTATCTTGCCCGGCTCAACCCGAGCTTCATCGGGCTGACCGGAAACATCGCCGACCTCGAGGCCGCCGGCAAGCCGATGGGCGTGTTCATCAAGAAGGGAGCCAAGCTGCCGTCCGGTGGCTACGACGTCTCCCACAGCAGCACCGTGATCGCCGTCGACGGTCGCGGGAAGGCACCTCTGGTCTGGAACTCGACCCCCTCGCCGGCCCAGATGACCGCCGACATCCACAAGATGATGGCCACAGGCCTGGCATGAGGAGCACCGCATCGTGATCGTTGAGTACATCCCGAGCCCGAGCCAGGGTGTCTGGCACCTCGGCCCGGTCCCGATCCGGGCCTACGCGCTGTGCATCATCGCCGGAGTGGTCGCCGCCATCTGGGTCGGGGAGCGACGGTGGGTCGCCCGCGGTGGCAAGCACGGCGAGGTCGGGGACATCGCCATTCTCGCGGTGCCGTTCGGTCTGGTCGGAGCCCGGCTCTACCACGTGGCGACCGACCACGACCTGTACTTCGGTGGCGGCAAGGGCTGGCACGGCTTCCTGGGTGCCTTCGAGATCTGGCACGGTGGCCTCGGCATCTGGGGCGGCGTCGCGGCTGGCGCGCTGGGCGCGGCGATCGCGGCCAAGCGTCGTGGCATCAGGATGCTGCCCCTTGCCGATGCGGTCGCGCCCGCACTCCTGCTGGCCCAGGCCATCGGCCGCTGGGGCAACTACTTCAACCAGGAGCTCTACGGTCGGCCGACCACACTGCCATGGGGCCTGAAGATCGACCCGTCGAACTGGCCGCAGGGCAAGACTTTCCCGCCCGGCACGGTGTTCCACCCGACGTTCCTCTACGAGTCGCTCTGGGATCTCGGGTCCTTCGGTCTGGTGCTCTGGGCCGACCGCAGGTTCAACCTCGGTCGTGGCCGGGTCTTCGCGCTCTACGTGATGGCCTACACGGCGGGTCGCGGCTGGATCGAGAGCCTGCGCATCGACACCATCGAGCTGAACAACGTGCTCGGTCTGCGTTGGGGCGTCTGGATGTCGATCGTGCTCTTCGTACTGGCTCTGGGCTACTTCGTCTGGGCGGGGCGTCGCCGGCCATCGCGGGAGGAGTCGCCGTACCTCGACGGGCACGTGACCGGCCCCGAAGACGCCGACGGTTCCGCGGGAGGCGAGTCCCCGGGCGATGCCCGTGAGGTTCCCGCCGACACCGGAGCCAGCAGCACGGATCCAGCTGACTGAGGACCGGGTGTTCGAAACCGACCCGACCGGCTGACTGGCAAGGTGGACGGCATGGAACTCCGGATCTTCACCGAGCCACAACAGGGTGCGACGTACGACGACCTGCTCGCCGTGGCCCTCCGCGCCGAGCGGCTGGGTTTCGGGGCCTTCTTCCGCTCCGACCACTTCCTGAGCATGGGGGGTGACGGGCTACCCGGCCCGACCGACGCGTGGACCACGCTTGCGGGACTGGCTCGCAACACCTCGACGATCCGGCTGGGCACGCTGATGACCTCCGCGACGTTCCGGCACCCGGGACCGCTGGCGATCCAGGTCGCCCAGGTCGACCAGATGAGCGGCGGCCGCGTCGAGGTCGGTATCGGGGCCGGCTGGTACGACGCCGAGCACGCGGCCTACGGCATCCCGTTTCCTGCGGTCGGCGAGCGCTTCGACCGGTTCGAGGAGCAGCTGGCCGTGATCACCGGGTTGTGGGACACCCCGGTGGGGAAGACCTTCGACTTCGACGGTCGCTACTACCAGGTCAAGGACTCACCCGCGCTCCCCAAGCCGGTGCAGTCGCCGCACCCACCGGTGCTCGTCGGCGGCATGGGCAAGCGGCGCACTCCCGAGCTCGCGGCGCGGCACGCCGACGAGTTCAACCTGCCGTTCCAGTCCCTCGCAGCCACGCGCACCCAGTTCGGGCGGGTGCGCGAGGCCTGCGCAGCGGTCGGTCGCGACCCCGAGGGCCTGGTGTGGTCCAACGCACTGGTGGTCTGCGTCGGCGCCGACGAGAAAGAGTTCGCACGCCGAGCCGAGGCCATCGGGCGGGAGCCCGACGACGTCCGTGAGAACGGTGTGGGCGGCACCCCGGAGCAGGCGCGGGCGACGCTGGCGGCGTACGCCGATGCCGGTGCCCAGCGCGTCTACCTACAGGTGCTCGACCTTTCCGACCTCGAGCACCTGGACCTGATCGCCGCCGAGCTGGGCGGCTGACGGCACCTGTCGAGCCTGGCGCGGAGTCGCAGCCGGACCAGGGGCGGTTCTCGGCGGATTCCCGTGGCGTGCGTCCCCGTAGGTTGTGGTGGTGTCCTCCGATCCTGAGCTCGGCTTTCCGCGTGGCACCAGTGACGAGCGGGAGCTGTTGTTGCGCTGGCTGCGGTTCCTCCGTGGCGCCGTGATCCGCAAAGTCGAGGGTCTCAGCGACGAGCAGGCCAGGTGGACACCGAACGGGGCACTGATCTCTCTGGTCGGCATCATCAACCACCTGTCGCATGTGGAGTGGCGCTGGATCGGCGGCGGCATGCTGGGCCAGGAGACCAGCAGGAGCGATGCCGAGTTCGCACCCGGGCCAGAACTCACCGTGCAGGCTGCTCTGGCCGCTTACCGGGAGCGGGCCGCGGCCACCGACGCCGCGGTGCTGGCCATGGCTCTTGATCAGCCCTGCCTGTCGGAACCCGGCGCCGATCTGCGGTGGGTCCTGCTACACCTGATCAACGAGACCGCTCGTCACGCCGGCCACGCCGGCCACGCCGGCCACGCCGATGCCACCCGTGAGCTGCTCGACGGCGCCATCGGAGAGTGACCGCCGGTCGGTTTGCGCATGTCGCCCCGGTGTCCGGTGCGTCCTGCGCTCGCGAAGCTCAGGAAGACTCGGCGATCCGCTTGATCGCCGCGAGCGTCCGGGGGATCCCGTCGTGAGCCTGCCGGGTGCGCTCGTCGATCTCTGTGGCCGCCCGGTCGCCATACTTGTCCTGGAACATGGCGATCCCGCCTGGCAGGAACTCCCAGCTCTCGGTCAGCTTCGTCGCCGCGCCGTCGGGGTCGAAGGTGAAGCCCCACCGCGCGAAGCTGCCGCCCACGGTCCAGGCGAACTCCCGGCCCCGGTCGGCCGCAGCGATCTGGGAACGTGTCTCCCAGGAGCGGTCGGGCAGCTCGTTATGGCCGGTGAACCAGACGCCGACCTGGCCCGCCTCGCCCGCGTCGTCCCACCAGCACGCCGTACAGACCGGGCTCCACTCACCGGTGCGGGTGATGTCACTGACCAGGTCGTAGAGCGCCTCCGGTGTGGCCTCGACGGTGATCGACTGCTCATGGGTGCGTATCGGTGTCTCGGTCATCGAGCGCTCACTTCTTCTGTCGGCGACTGCCACCGTGCCAGTCCTCCTGCTTGCCGGTCGTGCCCGTCGGCACGCCGAACCCCTCCAGCTGGGGCTGCTCTCGCAGGCTGCGCTTCAGCTCGGCGAACCCGGGGAACCGGGCCAAGCCCAGCACGTGGTCCCACAGCTCGCCGGCCGTCTCCTTCTCGGGGAGCCGACTGATCACCGGGCCGAAGAACGCGACCCCGTCCGGGGGCTCGAAGTGGATGATCGGAGTGCCGACGTCCTTGCCGGTCAGCATGAGCGCCTCCTCGCCGTCCGCGCGGATCTCGGCGTCCCAGGACTCCTCGTCCAGGGCATCGGCCAGGTCGATGGGCAGACCGGCCTCGCGCAGGATGGGCTCGACGAACTCCCGGGTGCCGCGCCGCTCACCGTTCTCCGGCTCGTCGGCGACGTCGGTGGGTGGGGGCGTGTCGAAGATGTGCGCCCCGAAGACGGCCTGCAGCGGGTCCAGTGCCTGCGGACCGTGCTCGGCGCGCGCCCGAGCGGCCACCCGCAGCAGCCGCAGGCCGGCCGTGTGCCCGGCTTCGTACTCCGGCGGGAAGTGCGCGTCGTAGTCGATGTGGGAGTTGATCAGCCGCAGCGAGATGAACCGCCAGTCCACCGTGAGATCCCGTTCGGCCTGCACCATCCGGATCCACTTGCTCGTCAGCCAGCAGAAGGGGCACACCGGGTCGAAGTAGAAGCGGATGTCAGCGGAACTCATAGTCCAAACCCTAGACAGCGGGGCAAGCCGCGTCCCCGTTCAGCGGACGGTCCGCAAGCGGGTCTCCTGGTGAACAGCCTCACCGGCTGGCTTGCGCCCGCAGTATCGGCGGCTTGGTCTGGTGAGAGCATCATCGGTGTGTCCGATGATGCGTGGGCTGCGCTGGCCGATCCGTTCGTCGATGGCGCGTATGCCACGGTCAAGGGCCGGGTCCGCACCCATGTGTTGCACCAGCAGCTTCTTGAGCATCTGCCACCGCCTCCGGCAGCGGTGCTCGACGTCGGCGGCGGCGCGGGTCATCAGTCGTTCCCGCTGGCCCGAGCCGGCTACGACGTGACGCTGCTCGACCCGTCGCAGGCGATGCTCGACAAGGCGCGACAGCGACTCCGGCGGCTGCCTGCTGAGGTCCAGCGACGGGTGTCCCTCGTGCAGGCCGATGGTTTGAACGCCGTCGAGGCGGTGAACGACCGACGCTTCGCCGCGGTGTTGTGCCATGGGGTGCTGGGTTATCTGGAGCAGCCTGAGCCGTTGGTCAGCCAACTGTGCCGATGCGCTGCTCCCGGTGGCGTGGTCTCGATCATGACGGGGAACGCCAAGGCAATGGCGGTGTGCCCGGCGTTGGAACGGCGGTGGGACGACGCTCTGGCGTCGTTCGACGCCAGAACCGAGATCGGTGTGCTCGGCGTGCAGGCCCGAGCCGACACGGTGGAGGAGCTCAGCGCGCTCATCAGGACCCGGGGCGTGGAGCCACTGGGCTGGTACGGGGTTTGGCTTTTTGTCGACTGGCTCGAGTTCAGTGGAGCCGAGCTGGATCCAGACGATTCGAAGCAGACTGCGGCGATGGCAGCAGTCGAGCTCGAAGCCAGCAGACGAGACCCCTACCGCCAGCTCAGTCGCGTCTTCCATCTCCTTGGCCGCCGCACCGCGGAGGAGGCGGGTTGCTGAGTGGAGCTCGGCTCCCGGGGTCATTGGCGCGCGCTGGGGTGCCTCCGCCGTCGCGGTGCGGCAGGATCGGCCGAATGGTGGAACTGAGCGATGTTGAGGGTGCGTTCGCCTATGGCGACTCGATACTCGTCGGTGAGCGGGTCCGTCTGCGTGGCCTGCGAGATGACGACCTGCCGAGCCTGGTCCGATTGGAGATGGATCCCGGTTTGTTGGCGACACTGTCGAACTGGGTCGTCCCGCCGTCTGAGGCAGCGGCGAAGGAGCGCATCGCGAAGTGGTGCGCGAACGACAAGGACGATCTGGGCTTCGCCATTGAGACTGTCGATGACCCGCCTGTCCTTGTCGGCCACATCGAGCTGTCCGGAGCCCGCCCCAAGGACAGGTGCGCCACGATCGGCATCGCGCTCGGCCGCGAGCACATCGGCCGCGGCTACGGCACAGACGCGATGCGTGTCATCGTCGACTACGCCTTCCGGGAGATGGGCCTGCACCGCATTCAGCTCTGTGTGGCGCCGTTCAACCCGGCAGGAATCCGCGCCTACGAGAAGGCCGGGTTCGTCGAGGAGGGCCGTCACCGCGACTCCGTCTGGCACGACGGCAGGTGGTACGACGAGGTGATGATGTCGGTGCTTGATCACGAGTGGGCGGCACACTGCTCCCCACGTTGACCTGGTGCGGCTGGGGATCACCC